>NZ_BCBI01000017.1:0-96769 GCF_001320565.1 Pseudomonas sp. NBRC 111132 | reverse complement strand
CTCGTAGCTCTGGCGCACCAACGGCGGCAAACGCCCTGTACCGGCGCCATCCTGCCACCACACGGTCAAGCCCAACCCGACCAGTTGATCCAGCCAGCTGGCATGGACGCGCGGCGACAGCTTGCCAGCACTGAATGCACTGATGTGCAACGGTTTGTCCAGCTGGCGGTTGAACGCCTGCAGTTGGCTGTAGAGCGCATCGCGTCGTTCGCCATCACGAAAATGCTGGTCGTCCAGTTCCATGGGCAGGTACCAGCCATCCACCGGCAACTGCCACACCTGACGAAGGTGTTGGTACTGGCTGAGCGAACGGCCCAATTGCGCCTTCCAGTAGCTGTTCAGGCCCTCGCCATCCAGTTGCTCGAGGCGCTGGTAATAGGCCGGGTCCATGTACAGCCCCATAACCAGCTGCAGGCCCTCGGCACGCGCCGTGCGCAGGCTGTTGGCCAGCCAGCCCTGGGCGCCACCGAAATCGCTGTCGCCATAGGCGCTCCATTGCACGATCAGGGTGTTGCCACCTTGGGCAGCGGTGGCATGCCACAGTTGCTGCCATTGGGCGGGGGTGACGCTGGCATCACGGTTCAGCGGTTGGTAGAACAGGCGCTGGTCGGCGGAGGCCTGTAGGCACAGGACCAGCAGGCAATAGGCGATGATCGTACGCATCAGAAAGTCATCTCCGCACCGACCAGCACACCGTTGGCGCGCTCGTAGAGGTTGCCGCCCAGCGATTGCTGGTATTCGGCACGCACTTTCAGCGAGCCGCGGTAGGCGTTGTAGCGGTCGTCGTCGAACCACCATTGCCAGCGCACGCCGACCCCGGCGCGGGCATCCTGGCGCCAGTCGTTGCTTGGGTCCTGGCTGGAAAATTCGACAAAACCGTAAGGCATGAGGGTTTGCGGGGAGCTGCCCGGCAGTTTCCAGGCGTGGTCCTGCTGGAAGCGTGACAGCCAGGCGTGGTCGCCGGCACGGGTCCACCAGGCGGCGTCGAGGTAGAGGAAACGCTCGTTCCAATCGTCCTCATCGACACGCCAGTCGTTGCGCCAGTCACCCTGGTCAAGGAACGAGGCGGTGGCGCGCAGCAGCAAGTCGTTGCTCGATTCGGCGTGGTGACGTAAATCGCCCCAGTTGCCGCCGACCTTGGCCGGGCTCAGCAATTGG
Source organism: Pseudomonas sp. NBRC 111132 (assembly GCF_001320565.1). NCBI lineage: Bacteria > Pseudomonadati > Pseudomonadota > Gammaproteobacteria > Pseudomonadales > Pseudomonadaceae > Pseudomonas > Pseudomonas sp. NBRC 111132. The sequence continues at coordinate 95,611 of NZ_BCBI01000017.1, read as the reverse complement.
CCAAGGCTGAGGCCACGGTAGTGTTCTTCGTCGATCTGGCGCTGGTGGTACAACTCGGCATACAGGTTGAGGTTGGCCTGGCCGAGCGGCTTGTAGCGCAGGCCGACCCCGGTACCCATGCTTTGTGCATAGTCGGTGCGGCTCTGGCCGCCGAACAATACCCGGCCATACACCGACAGGGTGCTGCCGTTGCGGCTGGGCTCCTCGCCCAGAGCGTGGTCCCACATGGCCAGTTGTACGTTCTGCGATTGCGCCCGGCGCGAGCTGCCGCTGCGCTGGCCATTGTCGAGGAACTTGTCGTTGGTGGAGGTGCCGGCTGGTGACCAGGTGCTGGCCAGGGTAATGGTGTCGCGACGTGACAGGCTCTCGTGGGCGCGGCGCTGACGGTACTTGCGGGCTTCGAGGCTACCGTACTCGTCATCAGCGTCGACCAGGTTCTGCTCTACGTCGAGGATGCGCCGCAGTTCGCGGCGTGCCGCAGCGCTGTCTTCATGCTCGTCGTAGCGCAGGGCCAGTGTTTCGCCCAGGCGGTAGTCTTCGGGGAAGTCGTGGGTGGCGCGCTCAAGGTAGGGGATCGACTGAATGCGCTGGGCCTTGTCTGTCGAACCGGCCAGGCGCATGCCGTAATCGGCTCGATAGCGCGGCTGATCGGGGGCCAGGCGCACGGCTTCGGCCAGCCAGGCGGTGCTTTGCGCGCTGTCGCCAGCCAGTTGCGCGGTGCTGGACGCGGCGTAGTAGTGATCGGCGCGTGGGTTGTGCGCCAGCGCCTGGCGCTGAAAGCCCAGCGCGATCTGCGGGTCGCCTTGGCGCTGGGCGATGGCGGCGCCCAGCGCCCAGTCATCGGCGCTGTGGTGTGCGGCGGCGTCCCAGTAGCGGCGGGCTGCACCAGCGTCGCCTGCATTCAGCGCGCCACGGGCGGCGGTGAGGCGGGCGTTGTCGGTCCAGGCGCTGTCCGGCAGGCTGCGCCAGATGGGCAGGGCGGCTTCGGAGTCGCCGGCCGCTTCAAGTGCGTAGGCCAGTGGCAAGCGGTTGCCATTGTCGCCCAGTCGTTCGGCGGCCTGGTAGTAGACCACCGCCTCGCCCGGCTGGTCGGGCATGGCGCAACGCCCAAGGGCGCGGTACTGGCCGGGCTCGCCCGGGGTAGCCGGCACTGCCTGGCGCACGGCATCGCACAGGCCGGCCTCGGCCAGCCGGCCAAGCAACTGGGCGCGGGTATTGGCGTCGACCCGGGGGATCAGGCTGAGCATGCGTCGGCTGTCCAGCGGGCCGTCGTTTCGGGCATACAGGTTGCCCAGGCGCTGCAGCAGCGAGGGGGTGAGGCGGCCCTGGCGACGGTCGTAGGCCTGCTCCAGCAGTTGCCGGGCGCGATCACCGTGGCCCTGTTCGGTCAGCAGGAAGGTGGCTTGCTCCAGCGCGGCGAGGTCGCCGCTCTGCCGGTAGCGTTTCTCCCATTCGGCAGCGGTGCGCGGCTGCGCAGGTTGTGGTGGGTCGCCGTACAGGCGTTGCTTGAGCACCGCGTAGGCCCGCGGGTCGGTACTGGCGGTGCAGCCTTTGAACTGTTCACGGGCCAGATCCGGGTCTTGGTGTGACAACCAGTCGACCGTTTCCAGGCAAGGGCGTTGCAGGTCGTTGCTCAGGCGCTGCACCAGTGCAGCGTCGTCGCCTTCGCGGGCCAACTGCCAAAGTTGCTGGCGCTGTTCGGGGTGCTGCAGTTGCTCGGGCGGTAGCGACTGCAGCCAGCGTTGGGCTTGCTGGTGGTGGCCAACGGCAATGGCGCGGTTGGCCATGGCCAGGCGCGCCTGGTTGGCCGCTGTGGCGGATGGCGCGCTGGGTAACAGCGCATTCAGGCCTTTTTCGTCGACTTTCTGGATATAGGCATTGGCCAGGCGTTGCCAGTCTTCGGCGGGCAACTGGCCTTTGTCGGCCAGCGGCTGCAGCTGTTCGATGGTTTCTTTCCAGTTGCGCAGTTGCTCGGCGAAGTTGGCCCGAGCCAGGCGCAGTACCTGGCCGTCGTTGCCGGGCGGTAGCTGGTTGAGCCAGTCCAGCGCCTTGGCCGCGCCACCAAACTTGGCCAGGCTCAGGCTGTAGGCCTGCCACAGGCGCACCCGCTGGTTGCCGTCGCTGGCGGCCAGCCATTGTTCCACCTGGCTGGCCGCCGGTGGGTCCTGTTCGATCCAGGTCAAGCGTAGCGCCAGCAGGGCGTCGGCATACTCGGGGCTGTCGCCCAGCTGCTCGGCCTGCGCCTGGGCCTCTTTGTAACGGCGTTGGTGGGCCAGGGCCTCGACCAGCAGGGCACGCGCCTCGTCGTTGTTCGGCACCCGCCCCAGCACGTGGCGAGTCAGGCGCTCGACTTCCGCCCAATTGTCTTTCTTGGCCTCGCGGTAGCTGCGGTCCATGAACGGAAAGCTGGTGAACCGCTGAAAGTCGGTCATCGGCGCCGAAGCAGCGGCGGGCAGGGCAGCGCAGAACAGCAACAGTCCAGTGAAAGTCAGGGAAAAGCGCGGCTTCATGCCACCTCCCGGGTCAGGTCAAAGGCGGCCTGCTGTTCGCTGGCCTGTTCGATCAGGGCCTGCTCCAGCACCTGTTCGGTGATGATGCCTCGGGCGATCAGGTGCTCGCCCAGGCTCTGGTGTTCAGGGTCGAAGTCGATCAGCGCCTGGTTGAACAGGGTGACCGGGACCATGCCCCGCACCTGCAGCAGTGCGCCGAGCATGACCTGGTGATGGCTGACCCGTTCCAGCAGCGCTTCGTTGTCCTGGTGGCGTTCAAGGACGGCCAGCATGTCGCGGGTTTCTGGCTTCTGCCAGGGGCTTGGGTAGTGGTAGCGCAGGCCCAGCGTGACCCGGCCCTGGGGTGCCAGGCGGGCCTTGACCGGGCGTTTCAGCTGGCGGCTGATAACCCCAAGCGACACCTGGCTGACCGGGCTTTCGCTGGCCAGGATCAGCGTGTCGCCGTCTTCATCCACCGGCAGCACGCCATAATGCGTGGCCAGCTTGCGCGGCAGTTTGGCGATCAACTGCGGGTCGAGCTTGAACGGGTTCAGCGGTGCCCAGGGCAAGTCCAACTGTTCGGCCAGGGTGGCCACCAACTGCTCGCTGTTCAACCAGCCGCGCAGTAGCAGTTCGCGGCCCAGGCGCCGGCGAACCGGGCTGGTGATGGCCTGCTGCAGCTGTTCGTCGCTGATCAGGCCCTTGGCCACCAGGCGCTGGCCCAGTGGTATGCGGGCAGGTGCGGCGATGGCGGGGAACTCGTGGGTGGTCTTGTCCCAGGCCACGCGCCGCGAATCGCCCATTTCCATGACCTGGCGCAGGGCGCGCAGGTTGGCGAAAAAATTGACGAAGTTGCTCCACATCATCCGCGGTGCCGACAGCAGGCCCTCGCCGATGCCATAGAAGCGGGTGACGAACCAGGCGCGCTGGAACAGCCGGTTGAACAGCATCAGGCCGTTCAGCCACAGCAGGGTCGACAGCAGCCAGCTGTCGCTTAGGATCGACATGAAACGCCACGAATTCGGCGCGACCACCGTGACCAGCCACATGGCCAGCAATACCAGCAGCAACAGGTTGACCAGAAAGCTCAGCAGGTAGGCGAACAGCCCACGGCGGTCACGCCAGAGGAAATAGTTGAGTGCGCCTTTGCGGCTCCACCCGAGGTTGCTGGTGCCCTGGAACACGATGCCGACAATCCAGCGCGACTTCTGCCGGATGGCATGCTGCCAGTCACGTGGGAAGTGCTCGCGTACGCAGATTACCTGGGAGAATTCGCGGCTCATGCCCGGGCGCCAGTCCTGCTTCAGGGTCAGTGCCGGGTCGGTGATGGAATAGCGGGCGAAAATGCACTTCATGCCTTTTTGCTTCAGGCGAAAACCGATGTCGTAGTCTTCGGTCAGGCTCTGTACGTCGAAGGCGATGCCGTCACCGTCCTCGAGCAGCGCGCTGATGGCGCGGCGGCTGAAGCAGGTGCCGACGCCGGCGCTGGGCACCTGGCCCGTCAGCGCTTCACGCACGATCACGTCCTTGCCGTGGTTTTCGGCGAACTCGTCGACATAGTGGCCGGCAGTAAAGCCCTTCCATTCCGGTGCGTAGGGGTACACCGGGATCTGGATCATGTCCTTGCTTGGCAGCAGGTAGTTGAACAGGCGCAACTCCATGGGCGAGATCACGTCTTCGGCGTCATGCAGGATGAAGCCGGCAAACGCGATGCCCGCGTCCTGCTGGAAGCGCAGCAACGCGTCGATGATGTTGTTCAGGCAGTCGGCCTTGCTGGTGGGGCCAGGGCGCGCGCAGACCACCTTGTGCACGTTGGGGTAGTGCAGGCACACCGCGTCGACGTCGGCCTGGGTTTGCGGGTCGTTGGGGTAGGTGCCGACGAAAATCTGGTAATTCTCGTAGTCGATCGTCGAGGCTGCCAGGCGCGCCATCTCACCGACCACGCCTACTTCGTTCCAGGCCGGGACCATGATGGCCAGGGGTTTTTCCGGCACCTCGAACAAGCGCTTTTCATCGGCTTTTTCGAACTTGTCGTAAATGCGAAAACGCCGGATCAGCTTTCGCCCCCAATAGCACAGGTCGATGAAAAGGTCGTCCAGGCCCAACAGGAACATCAGCGAGGCAAGGGTGATTGCCAGAATTTTCAGGCCGAACAGCACATAGGTGAGAAAATCGATGAATGCCAAACTCATGTGGCAGCCACCGAAAGGGTAGAGGGGGCCATCGTCATTATCCTCGCTCGGTTCCTTCGACGAAGTTGTACGAGATGTCACTGTTTGTACGGGATAGATACAAGCAGCCGAACGCGATGTTGTCCAAATTTCGGGCTTTTTCTTACAGGCTACATCTTGTAGTTTTACAGGTCGTTTATTCAGGGAGTTGAACATGCAAGGCAAGGCCCGCAAGATCGTCCAGGCCATTCTCTATGAGGCCATCGCCGTCGCCTGCGTGGCGCCCGCGCTGGAACTGGCGTTCGGTGCCGGGATGGCGCAGTCGACCGTGTTGTCGGTGCTGATGTCGGGCATCGCGATGAGCTGGAACATGGGCTACAACTGGGTGTTCGAGCGTTGGGAAGCGCGCCAGCACAAGCGGGAGCGCACTTTCTTGCGGCGCCTGTTGCATGCGCTGGGCTTCGAGGGCGGGTTGGTGGTGATTCTGCTGCCGTTGGTGGCGTACTGGCTGGACGTGAGCCTGTGGGCGGCACTGCTGACCAACCTGGCGTTGTTCGTGTTCTTCTTCGTTTACGCCTTCGTCTTCCAGTGGGGCTTCGACAAGGTGTTCGATGTGCCGCTTTCGGCGCAGCAAGCCAAGTGTTGACTTGCGGCCGGGCGGCAGGCTAAGTTCCTATCCCATGAACACATTCCCGTACGTGAACGCCATTATTATTACCGCCATTATCAGCTTGGCGGGCTAGCGCGTACGTGCACCGAACCCGCCCTGGAGGCGGGTTTTTTCTCTCTGACTCCTGGGCAACGTGAAAACAGCCAAGGAGTCATCGATGACCAGCTTCAGTGTCCTTCGTACCACCGTCACCCCCCAGCAACTGCTGTCGGAGCAGGTGCGGCGCATTCTTGCCGCGCCGGTGTACGACCTGGCCATCGAAACGCCCCTGCAGGCCGCGCCTGCCTTGTCCGCCAGCCTGGGTAACCAAGTACTGCTAAAGCGCGAAGACCTGCAGCCTACGTTCTCGTTCAAGATTCGTGGGGCCTACACTCGCCTGTCGCGTCTTACCCCCACGCAGCGCGAGTGCGGGGTGATCACCGCTTCGGCGGGCAACCACGCCCAGGGTGTGGCCCTGGCGGCATCGCACCTGGGCATGAAGGCCACCATCGTCATGCCGACCACCACCCCGTCGTTGAAAGTGGAAGGGGTGCGGTCGCGCGGCGGGCATGTGGTGCTGCACGGCGAGAGCTTCCCTCATGCCCTGGCCCACGCATTGAAACTGGCCGACAGCGAAGGCGCCACCTTCGTACCACCGTTCGATGACCCGGACGTGATTGCCGGGCAGGGCACCGTGGCCATGGAAATCCTCCGCCAGCGCCCAGGTGCCCTGGACGCCATCTTTGTACCGGTAGGCGGAGGCGGCTTGATCGCCGGTATCGCCGCGTATGTGAAGTACCTGCGCCCAGAGGTGAAGGTGATCGGCGTGGAGCCGGAAGACTCCAACTGTCTGCAGGCTGCCATGGCAGCTGGCGAGCGGGTGATCTTGCCGCAGGTCGGCACCTTCGCCGATGGCGTGGCGGTGGCGCAGATCGGTGCCCATTGCTTCGAACTGTGCCGGCACTTCGTCGATGAGGTGGTAACGGTAAGCAGCGACGAACTGTGCGCGGCAATCAAGGACATCTACGATGACACCCGCTCGATCACCGAGCCTTCCGGGGCCCTGGCCGTGGCCGGGATCAAGAAGTACGTGGCGCGCGAAGGCGTGCAGGGGCAGACCCTGGTAGCAATCGACTCCGGGGCCAATGTCAACTTCGATCGTTTGCGCCATGTGGCCGAGCGGGCTGAACTGGGCGAGCAGCGCGAGGCGATCATCGCCGTCACCATCCAGGAGCAACCGGGCAGCTTCCGCGCCTTCTGCCAGGCGCTGGGCAAGCGGCAAATCACCGAATTCAACTACCGCTACTACCCCGGCAAGGAAGCGCGCCTGTTCGTGGGTGTGCAAACCCACCCTGTGCACGACCCGCGCGAGCAGTTGCTGGCCAACTTGCGCGAGCAGGGTTACAACGTGCTGGATTTGACCGACAACGAGCTGGCCAAGCTGCATGTGCGCCATACCGTGGGCGGGCATGCAGCACCGGGCGCGGATGAGCGGGTACTGCGTTTCGAGTTCCCCGAGCGGCCTGGGGCGTTGCTGGGCTTTTTGGAGCGGTTGGGCAAGCGCTGGAATATCAGCCTGTTCCATTACCGTAACCATGGGGCAGCGGAGGCGCGGGTGTTTGCGGCTTTGGAAGTGCCGGTGGATGAGCTGGCGGGGTTGCCATTGGCCCTGGATGAGATGGGGTATCGGTATTGGGATGAGACGGATAACCCGGCGTACACGCTGTTTTTGGGCTGACACGCAATCGTTGAACAATGCAATCTCGTGTAGGAGCGGCCTTGTGTCGCGATGGGCCGCAAAGCGGCCCCTGAATATCATTGCCGCCGCAAAAATCGAGGGGCTGCTTTGCAGCCCGATCGCGACACAAGGCCGCTCCTACAAGGGTTCGTGCAAGGGCGGGTATCAACGCTCGCGCATGAAAAAGCCGGCGACGAACTTGCGGAAAGTTTCCAAACTTTTGAAGTCGGCGTAGCGCTTGAAATTTTCAGCATCCGGCTCGGGCCCGATCGGCTGTTCCAGCAGTGACACCGACAGCACCCGGTCCTGGTCCGAGGTCATCAGCAGCTCATCCATGACCTGCCCGCCAATCACCGGCCTGCGCATCTGCACTTTCACGCCCTTGCTGGCCATCCAGTCGATCAGCGACACCAGCGCCTTGAGCGGCTCGCGTTCTTCATCGCGGTATACCGGGAACAGGTGCGCGCGTGACAGCACGGGCACGCTGGCCACATGAATCAGCTCGTAGTAATGGCTACCGGCGCTGGTCGGCGAGTAGATCATCAGGGCCAGCAACGGCCCGGTGGTACGGCTGCCGCCCCAGTACAGGTGGTGCCCCTGGAAGTCGAAGCCGTCTTCACTGCGGTTGTTGAACAGTTTGCGCCCTTTGATCTGGTCGACGCAGTCCAACAGCAGGCCGTGGCGGCGGTGGTTGCCGAACACCGAGGCTTCGCGCAGGCGGGACTTGAGCATCATCATGTGCTTCATGTCCAGGCGTGTTTCCAGGTAGTTGCTGGCAGGCACCCGTTCCAGCAGCGGGTAGCGGCTGGCCACGCTGCGCAGTTCGGCGAACTGGCCGGTCAGGTCCTTTTTCAGGTGGGTGGCGTAAAGGTTGAGGCCACTGGTTTCGAGCCAGGTCAGCAGCAGTGACAGCAGGCGCTGTTGTTCGCGCCGATCGCTGCCATCGCTGCCTGCACCGGCTGTGCCTGCGCGCAAGTCGCCGATCAGGCGCAAGGGGGTGTCTGGCGGTAGCCAGGCGGCGGGTGGCGCGGGGTCGTTTTCGCGCTCGGCGGCTTCCTGCTCGTCTTTGGTGAACGGGCAGCCGGGCGCGTGCTCGGCGGTGCCTGGGTTGTTCTTGAGGAACAGCGTGCCAGTGTTGCCGTTAAGGGTGACATTGAGCACCGGCAAGGCGTCGTTGCGGCAATCGCAGGCCAGCCACTGGTTGGCATTGCGCACCTTCATCAGCAGCTGGTTGGCTTGCAGCAGGCGCGGGCCGGCGAGGCTGCCGGTGGCAAAGCCGACCAGCAGCTCTTCTTCGGCAGGGGTCAGGCTGCGCACCTGAACGGCGGTTTTGTCGATGATTCGCATGAAGCGGCTCCAAGCTACGAGCCTCAAGCTTCAAGCAAAGTCGCGCCGCTTTCAACTTGCCGCTCAGTTACCGCCGAACATCTTCGCGGCGCGGGCGCGAATCTCGTCGGGTGTCAGGTCCTCTTTGTGAGTGGAGACGAACCAGATGTTGCCGAACGGGTCTTTCAGGGTGCCGCTGCGGTCACCGTAGAACTGGTCGGTCAAGGGGTGCAGTTGGGTGCCGCCAGCGGCCAGGGCCTGGGCATAGACTTTGTCGCAGTCTTCGACATACAGGTGCAGGCCCACGCCTGCGCCGCTGAGCTTCTGGCTGGCGGTGAGGCCGCCTTCCATGTCGCAGGGGTCGCCCAGCATCAGCGACGAATCACCAATCTTCAGCTCGGCATGGCCAACGCGGCCACCTGGGGCATCGAGGCGGAACATTTCAACCGCGCCAAAGGCCTGCTTGTAGAACTCGATGGCCTTGGCGGCGTCGTTGATGGCCAGGTAGGGGGTGATGCTGTGCTGGCCTTCGGGGATGGGTTTGACTGCCATGTTGGACGCTCCTGTGCAAGGGGCGCCGGAGGACGCCCTGTTGCTTAGAGTCGTTTGCACAGATGGAAAATCGACAGTGACGCTAGATCGATTGTCTATAAGCGCGGCCGTCAGAAGATGTAGTCGGTGGTCAGGAAGCTCGACTGGCGGTTGCGGATGATGTCGCTGATCAGTTCCTTGTTGGCCTCCTGGAAGCGCGTGGCGACCAGGGTACGGATCGAGAACACGCGCAAGGCGTCATGCACCGACAGTGTGCCTTCGGCGCTGTTCTTGCGGCCGTTGAACGGGTAGGTGTCCGGGCCACGCTGGCATTGTGCGTTGATGTTGATGCGCCCGACCTGGTTGGCGAAAATGTCGACCAGGCTGCCAATGGTGGCCGGGTCGTTGCCGAACAGGCTCAGTTGCTGGCCGTAGTCGGAGTTCAGCACATAGTCGATCACCGTTTGCAGGTCGCGGTAGGGTACCACCGGCACCAGCGGGCCGAACTGCTCCTCGTGGTACACGCGCATTTGCTGGCTGACCGGGTACAGCAAGGCGGGGTAGAAGAACGAGCCGCGGCTGTGCCCGCCACCTTCGTTGAGCACGTGCGCGCCTTTGGCCGTGGCGTCGGCGACCAGGCCATCGAGGTAGTCGACCTTGCCAGGCTCGGGCAGCGGTGTCAGCGCCACGCCAGGCTCCCACGGCATGCCGGGTTTGAGCGCTGCCAGTTTGCGTTGGAACTTGTCGAGGAAGGCGTCGACCACGTCCTCGTGAACGAACAGGATCTTCAGTGCCGTGCAGCGCTGCCCATTGAACGACAGCGCCCCGGTGACGGCCTCTTCGACGGCATTGTCGAGGTCTACCTGGGGCAGCACGATGCCTGGGTTCTTGGCATCCAGGCCCAGTGCGGCGCGCAGGCGGTGGGGGCGTGGGTGCAGCTTCTTCAGGTCGCTGGCGGCCTTGTGGGTGCCAATGAAGGCGAACACATCCACCTTGCCGCTGGCCATCAGCGCGCTCACCGTTTCCCGGCCGCGGCCATAGATGACATTGATCACCCCCGGCGGGAAGCTGTCGCGGAACGCCTCGAGCAGTGGGCGAATCAGCAGCACACCGAACTTGGCCGGCTTGAACACCACGGTGTTGCCCATGATCAGCGCCGGGATCAGCGTGGTGAAGGTTTCGTTCAGTGGGTAGTTGTACGGCCCCATGCACAGTGCGACGCCCAGTGGCGCACGGCGGATCTGGCCGAGGGTGCCCTGTTCCAGTTCGAAGCGGCTGGAGCGGCGGTCAAGGTCCTTGAGGGCGTTGATGGTGTCGACGATGTAGTCGCAGGTGCGGTCGAATTCCTTTTCCGAGTCCTTGAGGTTCTTGCCGATTTCCCACATCAGCAACTTGACCACGGCCTGGCGCTGTTCACGCATGCGTGCGAGGAAGGTTTCGACATGCTGGATACGCTCGGCCACGCGCATGTTCGGCCAGGCACCACGGCCTTTGTCGTAGGCCTGTACGGCGGCGTCGAGGGCGGTGAGCGCGGTGTCGGCATCGAGCAGCGGGGCGCTGCCCAGAATGACCTGATGCTCGGTGTCGCCTTGCTTGAGCCACACCGGGCTGCGCACCGTGGCCAGGGGGCCGTCCCAGCGCCTGAGTTCACCGTTGACCAGGTAGTCGCGTTGTTCCAGGGGGGCTCCCAGGCGCCAGGCTTCCGGAATGTTATCGGCGCTGGGGAAGAGTGAATCGAGCAGACGGTCCATGGGTACTGCACCTCACATTACAGGGCGGGTTTCAAGCCAGGTGAATCGCTTCAGCCTCGAGCATGCACCGGCTGCGGAAAAAACACCAGTCTGGCTCACCCGCAGAGCAAATGCCTGCCGATGCGCCGACAGGCACCGCGAACATGACTAAAGCGGCAGATTGAAAAGGTCGCGTGGCGGGTGGGTGAGCCACTCCTCGCGCAGGGCTTGATTCGTATCGATCACTGTCAAACGTCTCCAGAATTCCCTGCGGGCCTGATTCGGCTGCGACAGGAAGGGCTCTTGGTCGAGCAATGGCCGAAGGTCACGGCGAAATTGCAGTGGCAAGCGTTGCCACAATTCGACTTCTGCAGGGCCTGTGTTCTCGAAGAAGTCCAGGTAATCATCTTCGTTTACCATCAGATCGACACCGTGGGCGGTGTTGTAGGCATCGATTTGTGCCAATGCAGTCTGGCCCAGCCACTCGCTTTCAAGGCTCAGGGATTCAGCTACCGGGTGTGGAACGTTGAACGCGGCAGGCAGTTGCTGGAACTGGTTGGATGTAAGGTCCAGTACCACAGGTTCACTGATGAGGTGCAGGCCCCGCGGCAGTTCGGTGAGCGCACAACCAGACAGGAACACGGTCCTGAGCCCGGAAAGCCGACGCAGGTCGGGTGCCTGAAGCAGGGGGTTGTCAGTCAGATCAAGTATGCCTAGTTGGCTGAACTGGTTTAGCGTTCGTTGAGCCTGGCGATCCCAGGTGATGCGATTGCTGTCCAGGTCCAGCCAGAGTAGATGCTCGGGGTTGGTCAGTTCAGGTAGGCGCTGGAAACGGCAATTGGTGAGAAACAGGCGCTTGAGGTTGGGGAAACGTTCGTGAAAATCAGCTGGGAGGTGGCTGAGCATCGGGTTGTCGTTAAGTGCAATGTGTTCGATGTGGGTGAATTGATCGGGCAGGTAGAGTGTCGCCAGGTCCTCGTTGCGCAGGTCGAGGCCGGAAAGGTCAAGGCTGAAGAGTCGGCCAGTGCTTCCGAATGGCAGCCAGGAAAGGCGGCGCCAGGCGTTGATGATTGGGCGCACTGCCAGGTGCCGCTGGTGCGGGCTTGATGGGTCGGGCCTTGCCCATTGCTGCAGGTTTTGCCGCAGAGCGCTCAGGTGCTGCTGGAGGTCTCGCAGTCGCTCGGTGGGTGTACGCATGTCATACAGGTCGTGGTCTTCCTGTTCATCGCCCAGCCAGTCGGCGAATTCCGCATCGGTGGCATCGGGGAAAATGCGGCGGTAAGCCGCTGCCAGAGAACCGGCCTGAAGCGGGGGCGCTGGCAACGGCTCCAGGGGGCGGCCGCCGCGTAGCCAGCCTTGTGTCGAGCGCCGCTGCAGAGGCGCTCCCCAGAGTCGCTGCGCCAGCACGGGCCTGTTTCTATCGACCCACGCCAGTACGCGCTGGCGCACTACGCTGCCGTCGCTTCGTGCAATGCCGAGGGCTTCGCGCTGCACGCGTGGCAGCGCCTGCTCCACGGCACGGCACAGGTCCTCATCACGCAGCGCGGGCGCCGGGCGCTCTCCCAGATCGGCCTCATAGCCTTCGGCCGTTTTGATCACCCGGCACAGGGTGGTGGCCTGCTCACTGCCGACGTAGTTCAACATTGGGCCTTGCGGGCTTGCAGCGCGCAACTCAAGGCGTAGGTCAGCAGGCCATTCGGGCAGGGCGTCCAGTGCGCTGAACAGCAGGCGCTCACTGTCAGCGCTGCACCGCGCAGGATGCAACAAGTCTTCCAACGCACGTACCAGCGGCAGCTCGCTGTGTGCCCGTTGGATCTGTTGGCCAATCGCTTTGGGGAGCTCGCCGTGCTCTTGCCAGGTGAGTGATTCAGTATCGTCCAGCCGTGCCAGCAACCGCCTGGCCAAGGCGGGAGACAGGCGTGGGTAGGCCGTAAGCAACTGCTGCGTTGCGGGGGCGACTGCCGCGTCGCCGTTGTAGAGCTGGTCGAACAGACCCGGCGCTGCGTTTGCACCCATGCCTCGCACTTCGGTCCGTATCGCCATGCGTTGCAGGGTGTCGAGCAACAGCGGCGGGGTTGGCTGGCCTTGCAGGTGCACCTGTCGCAAGCGTTCTGCGTCGATGCCGCAGATGCGCCCGGCCTGCTCCAGTTGCTGGGGTGTGAACGCTGCGAATGGCTCACCCAGGCGCCGCACGAGTGTTGCGAAAGGCCACTGGGCGGGCTGTTCATGCTGGCCGCGCCAGGCACCTTGCCCGTTGTGTTCCAGCGGTGGCTGCCAGGCATCCGGTGTATCCGGGTGAATGATGCGCCATTGCTGCAGCGTGTTGTCGAAGTGCTGCTGGAAAAGATGGCCGTCCAGGCGGATGAATTGCTGGCCCTCGTGCAGGTACTGGCCTTGCGCATTGGGTTGCAGATGCTCTGGCAGCTCGATGCTACTGCGGTAAGGGGTCAGGTCCTGATTCCAGAGCTTGTAGCCCCCGTTGTTGCCGGGCACTTCCTGGAGGTTTTCCAGCAGCGGGCTGCCGAACAGTTTGGGGACCACGCGGCCTGCCACGGCAAGGCCGCCTATGAGGCCCAGGTTCAGGCCGACGGCTTCCAGATGGCGCAGGGCAAGGTGGCGGTCGCCTTCCTCCCAAGCCTCGTAGCCTTCGAATACCTCGCCCAGCAACTGGCAAGCGGTGACGGCCAGCATCAAGGGGCCTGCCCCTGGTATGAAGAAGCCGGCAACGTTCAGTGCATCCCAGCCAAGGCTTTCCCATTCTTCCAGGCGTTTGGTTCGAGCGTTGGCATCGGCCGTTGCGGTCGGTACCGCAAGCTGGCTGGCTTCATGCTTGAGGCGGGCCAGGTGCTGGTCCTGGTAGTAGCCGAACGGCTCTGCCGCGATCACCTGGCGCGTCGGGCGCAAGTCCACGTGCGCTGCACGCAGCCAGGGGCGGTCGAAGGCAGCGTTGCCGGAGGCGTCGAGGTTCTGTTGCAGCAGGTCGAGAAAGTGCGCGCGCTCATCCAGCCTGATGTAGGCGGTAAATGCCTGGCGCGCTGCGGGCTCCAGCAACAACGTCGCCAACGCTTCATGCACCGCTTCAAGGTCATGGCACTGGCGCAGCGCTGGGTCATGGCCAGGCAAGAACAGCGCAAGCCCCGCGCTGCCGACATCGATCAGCATCACTTCGTGCAGGATGCTGCCGAACAGCGCCAGCTGCCAGCACGTCACGTTGTCACCTTGCAACAGTCGCTCTATTTCGTCACGAGCGTTGCCGCCAAGCAGGTGTCGCAGGTAGGCCAGGTCGGCCGCCAGCCGCAGGCTGTCTTGTTGCACGTGCATGGCTTGCGCGCGAACGCCGGGTTGCCCTAAATGGTGTGTCAGATGGGCCTGGTAGGTGCCACCCAAGTCCAGTTCTCGACACAGTGTGGCGAAGGCTTCGGGACTAAGCGGCAAACGATCTACCTGGTAGTGTTCCGACTTCAGTGGAAACTGCGCAGTCGGCACCTGCATGCCAAGGGGAGCGTACCCTTGAACCTGAATTGCCGTGACATAAATGTTGTCCTTCAGCGCAATCGCGCTCTGGGAGGTAAATACTTCGTCATCGGCAAAGTTCTGCAGGGCCGCTTGTAACAAATTGTCGCGACGATGGCTGTAGAGATAGCGTAAGCCGACCCAGTGCCAGTTGCTTTCAACCCGCAGCAACTGGCTGTTGCGCAGTGGCGCGTGAAAACCATGTGCCGCAAGGTGGCCTTGCAGCAAGGGTTCGGCGAATTCGGTGATCTGTGCGAGGCCCTTGAGTGAGCGGGCCAAGGCGGCTTGTGAGCGAACCAGGCGTGCCTGGCTGGCGTGCGCTGCCTGGCGCAGGTCTGGGGCGGCATTGGCGAACCAATCCTGCTCTTGCCACGCATTAGCCTGGGTTTGCTGCAACGCGGCCCACTGTTTGGGTGTTGCCCGGTGGGCCCAATGGGGTAGCTGCGCCTTCAGCAGGGCTTGATGCGGGATGTAATCAGGCATGGTGATGCTCCTTTTATGCAAAGAAGGCATCAAACGCTAATTATCAATAGCCAAGTGGTAACGGAGTATCGTGCTTATCGGCACGGTTATAGCAAAGTTTCGATGATGAAAGCGTTTCGAGCAGAAAATTTGACGCCATGAAACTTGTTCTAAAGTCAGCGAAGAGCCGCTTGCCAAAGCCTTTCGGGGCATCTTAAATTGTTACTGAATGTGATAGGAAAGTTGTAGGGCAAACTATAAAAATCAAAGCGTTAAGTGTTTTTGCTGGTTTTTTCTCTCTTTACGCATGGCCATAGAGCACTTCAAAGGACGTTGAAGAAGAAATGAAAGAGACCTTGACAGCTGTGGCGCGAAAGCTCCTGTCGCCCTCCACGCGCTACGAAATGAGACTGCTGGCCAGCAAAACGCGAGAAACGATGGCGCGTGCCTGTTTCTGGCGGTGGGAGGTTGCCAGGTTTCGGCCGCAGCAGGAGAGCCCGTACGAAATCCTCTACATCGGCCGCAAGCAGCAACGGGAAATGGCCAAGCTGCTGATCGGCGGCAAAGGCCAGGGCAGCGCATCGATCGTGGAGGGTGCAAATGCCACGGCGGCTGCCAACCATGTGGTGGTCATCAGCGAAATGCCGACCTCGGGGGCGCTGTCCGTGCCGCATTACCTGAGCGCCGTGGTGCCGCTGGGGCGACCACTGGATGACATCACGGCCCGCTACGACAGCGAACTGCGCCGCAGCATTCGCAAGAACCGGCCGCTGTATCACATGCGCCAAGCCCTCTCGGACGACGAAATCAGCATGGCCGACCGGGACCTGCTGCGCCCTTATGCCACGGCCAGGCAAGGCATCCACGCCGCGCAGTTCCCTACCGAAGAGGTGTTCCGAATTGCCAAGAGCGTCGGCCGGCTCGACTTGATCATGCTGGGCGATGAAGTGATCGGCTGCCACCTGGGGTGTGAAGTGGTACGCGGCGGCAAGCGTTACTGGAGCACCTTGCGCTTTGGCTATTGCGAGGCGGTGTTTTCCGATGCGAAGAAACTGCGCGAGGTGAATTCGATCACCACCTTCATGGCGCTTGAATGGGCACTGGAGCAGGGCTTCGATTACTACGACATCGGCCTGTGCCTGGCACGCCCGGACGACGGCCTGTTGAAATGGAAGCGCCGCCGGGGTGGTGATATCGACTCACTGGGTAACCATGCGTACCTGTTTGTCCGCCTGCCAAAGACCGGCACGGCGAAGTTTTTGTGGGACACGCCGATGTTCGCCGTCGAAGGCGACAAGCTCACGCTGCATCTGGGGTTGCCGGATGGGCCTAGCGATGAGGAAGTTGCCAGCCGTTACCACGAAATGGTGTTTGGCGGCCTGCACAAGATTTATCTGTACGGTGGCAACGGTGCAGGTGAGCCGTTCGTGGAAACGTTGCGCAGCCGTTACGCAAGCCAGCAGTCACCGCCCACCATGGAAAGGGTCACATGCAACTGAGTGGCTGCCAGGGATGCATTGATAGGGCGCCTTGCGCCAGGCTTCAGACTTCGTCATCAAGGGAGGACGCTTCATGGGAGGCGATATCTCGCAGTTCAGTGCATCGCCCGCAGCCAAGCATCACACCTGGACCTTGGCCGCCTATCGCTACATGGCGCGTAAACGCTTGGGCAAGAACACGGCCATCGACCTTAAAAGCATCGCCACCAAGAGCTGGGACATAGCCCCTGGCGAAGCCACGGTTTCGCCGCCAGCCATTTTTCTGCCCGGCCAGCTGGAACGGGTGACAGGCTGGGAAGGCAAGCGCTTCTACCCCTACGTGCACCCGGCACGCACCATGGAAGGCGGCGTCAATACGCTGCAAGGGCCAACCCGCGGCTACCTGATCAAGGATGTGTGGCTAATCGACGGGGCGTTGTACAAGGGCAAGGCCAGCCATTGGTTGTCACTGAAGCCAAGCACCTTCCCGACCATCATCGTCGACAATGAGATCGACCGCGCGGCTATCTACTGCACGCAAAACGGCAACTCGTGGTTCGGCACCTGGCTGATGGAAGATTGCCCGACCTATGCGCTGGCTTGTAACGAAGGTATCCCGGTGACCACCGCACCTTCTGCCCGGTTTCCACTGTTTACTCAGGCACCGGCCTATGAGGAGTTGCTGGGTATGAAACCGCTGCGTTTGCGCAGTGCGTTCTTCCGTGAGCTGGTGCTGTTCGATGACCAGAGCAACAACCGCAGCCGGCATGCCCGCTATCGTGCGATGGGCGACAAGCTGCTTTCGCATGTGCCGCATGCGCAACATCCTGGGGTGTTCCTGCTGCGCGGTGGTGATGGCGACCTGCGCCTCTTGCGCAACGAGCTTGAGCTTGCCGAGCACTTGCGCGTTACCCGTGGTTTTCGCATCGTCAACCCGCTGAAGTCCGACCTGCCGAGTATTGTCGCTGCCTGCGCCGGTGCCCAAGTGGTGATCGGGGTAGAGGGCAGCCAGTTGGTGCACGGCGTGAATGTGCTGCAGGCAGGCGGTTGCCTGCTGACCTTGCAGCCACCTAACCGCTTTGTCAGTTACTACAAGTACCTGACGGACCGCGACCACCAGCATTTCGGTTTCGTGGTCGGCATACCCGAAGGTGACGGTTTTCGGATCGATATCGGCGAGGTAGAGCGCACACTGGACCTGTTCCCACGCTAAGTGTGTAGTATTCGGGCACATGGCTGCGGCGGGCGAGGCGAAGGATGATCGAGGTATCACGGTTCTGGCGCGACCCGGCGCTGCCGTTCGTCGAAGCCCGAAGGGTAGGGGACGGGCGCAAGGTGTGTTACGCCGCGCACGCCCACGAAAGCTTCTCCATCGGGGTGATCACGGGTGGGCGCAGCACCTACCTTAACGCCGGTCAGGGTGTCGAGGTGACGGCGGGGACCACGGTGCTGATGAACCCGGGTGTGGTGCATACCTGCAACCCTGTTGCCGGGGAGCCGTGGTCCTACCTGATGCTGTTCGTCGACCAGCCTTGGTTGCAGGCCTTGGGGTTTGCCTTGCCGGCGCAGACCTGGAGCCGTTCGCCACTGTTGTACCAGCGGCTTTTGCAAACCTTCGCCGACCTGTTCGATACCCGTCTGCCAGATCGCGAAGCGCGCCTGGCGGCTTTCTTCAGCGGATTGCCGGAATTACTGGGTGGCAGTGCCCCTGTGAGTGACGAGGGCAACCCTCGACTGCAGGCGGCGGCAGCATTCATACGCGCCCACCGCAGTGACGCGTTGAGCCTCGAGGACATCTGCGCGGCCTGCGGCCTGTCACGCTCCTACCTGATTCGTGCGTTCCGCCAACATTTCGGCCTGACCCCGCATGGCTATCTGCTCGACCAGCGCGTGCAGCTGGCCAGGGCGCGGCTGCGGCAAGGCCGGGCGATTGCCGAAGTGGCACAGGAGGCCGGGTTTGCCGACCAGGCGCATTTGCAGCGGGCATTCAAGCAGCAACTGGCGGCGACACCAGGGCATTATCGCAATGCGCTTGGCTGAATGATCAGGTAAACCGCACTGGCAATCAGCAACACGGCCAACCCTCGGTTCAGCAGGCGCATATGCCGTGGATTGCCCAGATACCGCCGGATCACGCTCCCGGCCCACGCCCAGCAGGCCACCGAGATGAAACAGATTGGCCCATAGATCCAGGCGAACAGCCACAGCAGGTGCTGTTCACCGCCGGTGTAGGCGCCCACGCCGGCGACTGCTGCCAACCAGGCTTTGGGGTTGAGCCACTGCATTACCGCGCCCTGCCAGGCTGAAGGGGCCATGGTCGGGTGTTCGCTGCCCAGGTTGCCATCGTCACTGGCCAGTTTCCACGCCATGTACAGCAGAAATGCCACACCGCTCCAGTGCAACAGCAGGCCCAGCAAAGGCCAGCGCAACATCAGCTGATGCACGCCCAGCCCGACCAGCACCAGCAGCAGGCAAAAGCCCAGCGTGGCGCCGGCCACATGTGCCAGGCTGGCGCGCAGGCCGTGGCGGGCACCGCTGCCTAGTGCGACGATGTTGACCGGGCCGGGGGAAATCGAGGCCGCCAAGGCGAAGGCGGCCATTGACAAGGACAGGCTCATGAGGGAAATCCGAATGGCTGAAGGAGGGCTTCATCCTCGGGCATCCGCTTGCAGAGGTATTGAACAAAAGTACCCTCTCCACAACTGGAAGCGTGCAGTGCAGAGGTGTTACAGGTTTTGTAATAGTTTTGCGCTACTAGAGAAACCTGCTGTGCTTGTAGCATCATCCTCCCAATTTGTTATCAAGGTCTATATGAGCACCTTCGCGGAGCCCCCCAGTTTTCGGCCGTTTCGGCCATCCTTTCCCTGTCCTTGTGACGCCTTCCTCGTGAGTACCCGCTAATGGAATGGCTAGCCGACCCAACGGCCTGGCTAGGCCTGTTGACGCTTATCGTCCTTGAGCTGGTGCTGGGTATCGACAACCTGGTGTTCATCGCCATCCTCGCCGACAAGTTGCCGCCTCACCAGCGTGATCGCGCACGGGTCATTGGCCTTGGCCTGGCGTTGATCATGCGTCTGGGCCTGTTGGCCAGTATTTCGTGGATGGTCACACTTACCGCGCCGCTGATCGACGTATTCGGCAAGAGCTTCTCTGGCCGTGACCTGATCATGCTGTTCGGTGGTGTATTCCTGCTGTTCAAGGCCACCATGGAGCTGCATGAACGCCTGGAGGGCCACGTGACACAGGCCAGTGGCACATTGCGCCATGCCGCGTTCTGGCCGATCGTCGCCCAGATCGTGGTACTGGACGCAGTGTTCTCGCTGGACGCCGTGATCACGGCGGTGGGCATGGTCGATGAGCTGTCGGTGATGATGATCGCGGTGATCTTCTCGATCGGTATCATGATCGTTGCCAGCAAGCCGCTGACCCGTTTCGTCAACGCCCACCCCACGGTAATCATGCTGTGCCTGGGCTTCCTGATGATGATCGGTTTCAGCCTCACTGCAGAAGGCCTGGGCTTCCATATCCCGAAAGGCTACCTGTATGCGGCGATTGGCTTCTCGATCCTGATCGAGCTGTTCAACCAGCTGGCCCGTGCCCGCCGCAAGCGCAGCTTGCAGCAGCATCGACCGCTACGCGAACGTACTGCCCATGCGGTGCTGCGCCTGCTGGGCGGCCGCCGGATCGAAGCTGACGAGGTGGGTGAGGAAATCGCCGATCTGGTCGAAGGTGGCGAGGAACAGGTGCTGTTCGACCGCCGTGAGCGGGTAATGATCAGTGGTGTGCTGAACCTGGCAGAGCGGCCGATCCGTACGGTGATGACCGCGCGTGCCGAGGTCGATGTGATCGACCTGGCACAGCCGGCCGAGGCCATTACCCAGGCCTTGGTCAACTCGCCGTACTCGCGCCTGCCGTTGATCCGCGATGGCCGTGTGGACGAACCCTTGGGTTTTGTGCACAAGAAGGAATTGCTCAAAGAGCTACTGTCGGGCGACCAACCCGATCTGGAAAGCATGGCCCGGGCGCCGTTGAACCTGCTGGAGAGTTTCAGCATCCTCAATGCCCTGGAGCAGATGCGTGGCCAGTCGACCCACATCGCATTCGTGGTCAACGAGTTCGGCGACTTTACCGGCCTGCTGACCATGACCGACATCCTTGAGTCGATTGCCGGTGAATTGCCGGATGCGAGCGAGGTAGAAGGCCCCGGCATCGTTCAGGAGGGTGAAGCCTTTGTGGTCAGTGGTGCACTGAACTTGAGCCAGGTGCAGGCCCGTACAGGCTTCAGTGCCCGTGCTACCGAAGATTACCAGACCCTCGCGGGCCTGGTGATGAGCTTGCTCGACCGCCTGCCGATGGTGGGTGATCAGTTGGCCTGGAACGGCTGGATGCTGACCGTGGAGGCGGTTGAAGAGCGGCGGGTGCGCCAGGTTCGGCTTACACCGAACGGCGGCGCTGACGCAACAGGTGCTTGAAGCCTTCGAGCACCAGCACCAGCACTGCGGCCCAGATTGGCAGGTAGGTCAACCACTGATCCGGGCCGATGGTTTCGCCTAGCAGTAATGCCACCCCCACCAGCAGCACGGGTTCGACGTAGCTGAGCAGGCCGAACAGGCTGAATGGCAACATGCGGCTGGCCAGTACGTAAGCGATCAGGGCCGAGGCGCTGATCGCCCCAAGGATCGGGATCAGCGCATACAGCCCAGGGTGTGCTTGCAGGTCGGCATTGGATAGCGGGCCCTGGATAACGAAGTACAGGGCCCACGGCAGCAGCAGGCACATGTCGCACCACAGGCCACCCAGGTGGTCGGTGCGGCAACGCCGGCGCAGCACGAAGTAGATCGGGTAACCGATCGTCACCAACAGGGTTTCCCAGGCAAAGCTGCCATTTTGGTACAGCTCGTGGCCCACGCCCAGCGCGGCGCAGGCCACCGCCACCTTTTGCAGGCGCGACAGGCGCTCGCCATACACCAGCCGCCCGGTCAGGACCATGGCCAGCGGGAGCAAGAAGTAGCCCATCGACACTTCCAGGCTACGCCCGTGCAGGGGCGCCCAGAGAAACAGCCACAGCTGCACGCCCATCAGCCACGAAGTACCGACCATGCCGAGCAACAGCACCGGCGTGCGCTTTACCCGGCCCAACAGCTCGCCGACCCGTTTCCAGTCCTTCGAGACAAGCATGAACAAGGTGAGGCAGGGCAGCGTCAACAGGGTGCGCCAGCCAAAGATTTCTTCGCCATCGAGTGGCTTGAGCAGCGAGGTATAGAAGTACATCACGGCGAACAGACAAGACGCCATGACCGATGAAACAATGCCTTTTGACACGAATGCCTCGAATACGGGAGTTGAGCGAGTGAATCAGCCGCGCATGATCTCAGGGGCAGCGCCTTGCGGCAACTGCGCAGCGCCCGGGCGTGTGGCCAGGGCTTCAAGGAACTGGGCAGCTGGCATGGGCCTGGCGAACAGGTAACCCTGCTGGAAGTCCACCCCATGCTCGGCCAGGTAGTCGCGCTGAATGTCGGTTTCGACACCCTCGGCTACGATGCCCAGGCCCAGCTTGGCCGACAGCTCGATGATGCTTTCGAGAATGTGCACCGACAGCGCATCGGCACCTATCATGGCGACGAAACTCTGGTCGATCTTCAGGTAGTCGACCTTGAATTGCCGGAGGTAGTTGAGGCTCGACTGGCCGGTGCCGAAGTCGTCGAGGGCAATCATTACGCCCATGGCATGCAGTTTTTCGAACAGTTCGAGGGCCACGGGCGTGGGTTCGATCAGTTTGCGCTCGGTCAGCTCCAGGGTGAGTACCACCCGGCCGGGCGGAAAGTGTTGCAGGAACGTACGGCAGTCATCCAGCAACCTGAGATCGCGGCAATGGTCCGCGGTGATGTTGATACCAACATGAAAGCCGTCCTCCATCAGCCCGGCATAAGGTGCCAGGCTTTGCGCGGTATGCGTCATCAGCGCCCGGGTCATGGCGACAATCTGCCCGCTGTGTTCTGCATATGGGATGAACAGGTCAGGGCGAACGAGGCCTTCTCGTGGATGATTCCAGCGCATCAGCACTTCGGCGCCGGCCCAGCGGTAATCGCCTTTGCGTACCACCGGCTGGAAATACGGCAGAAACTCATCGGCCTGCAGGGCGCGATCCAGTTCGGCACGGGGGGAGGTGACGCGACGAATCTGCCAGCGGCATGCCAGCGCCGCCACAACCCCCAGCACCAGCAGCAGGCTGAGCAGGGCCGGGTAGTGGCTGCGTAACAGTTGGCCTTGCTTGTTGGCGCTGTAGCCGCCCTGCACGCTAAACGGGTATCGCGTGGAGCCTAGCAACACGTTGGCGCTGGAGGCGGCAGGTGGTACGCCTTTGTGCACCACTCCGTCTTTGCCCATCCAGGCGTCGCCGACGCGGATTTGCAGTTCTTCATCGGGGCCGATCAGGCGCAATGCCGTCAGCAGGTGGTCGCCATCCACCGTGGTGATTGCACCGTGGTCACCATCGCTGGCACGGTATACCAGTAGCGGGTGGCCAGGCGTAACCGAATTGCCGTCCATCAGCCATAGCTTGCCGTCTACGTAGTCGGCTGCATTGACCGGTTCCTCGAACTCGCCGAACAACGAGGTGCAATAAAGGTTGTTGTGCCTGAACAGGTTGGTCGAGCGCACGAAGGCATTGCGGGTAACCTGGGCCCGCAACGTGAGCTGGGCTTGATCGCAAGCGCTGCCAGCCAGGGGCAGCAGCGCATTGGCAGCAGCGGACAGGTTGTCGAGGATGCGCTCGACGTGCTCCACCGCCTGCCGGGTGGTGGCCTGGCTACTGGCTTGCATTTCGCGCTCGATCTGCCAGTTCATCACGCCCAGGCCGCACATTACCGGCAGTACGCCGACGACCCAGGGCAACAGGGTACGCCAGCTGAGCGCGGCGCGGCGTTTGGTGGTGAGGGGCATGCTGACCTGACTACTATGAGGGATAAACGAGAGGATAGCCGTTTGCCTGACCGTGCGAGCAACTAAAACGCGACAAAAATTTTTACGCAATGTAGAATCGGTTTACGAATACAACAATAAGGTCCTTCATTTCCGAAGGATCAAGCCCGCCGAGAATGGGTCCATATGACATACCATGGGTTCAAGCTGATCATAGGTGGCTTCCTCGCTCGCAGCGTGCGGGGCATCCCGTGCTCACCGCCGTTTTTGTTCCGCATCCCACGCAATCAATAATATTTCGCTGCAGATGAGGACACGAACATGGCTGATATCTTCGACAATCCAATGGGCCTGATGGGCTTCGAATTCATCGAACTGGCTTCGCCGACCCCTGGCGTACTTGAGCCGGTCTTCCAGATACTGGGTTTCACCAAGGTGGCTACCCACCGCTCCAAAGATGTGCACCTCTACCGTCAGGGTGGCATCAATCTGATTTTGAACAACGAGCCCAAAAGCATCGCCTCGTATTTCGCGGCTGAGCACGGCCCGTCTGTCTGTGGTATGGCATTCCGTGTACGCAATGCCCATGAAGCTTATGCCCGTGCCCTCGAGCTGGGCGCCCAGCCGGTGGAAATCGAAACGGGTCCGATGGAACTGCGTCTGCCAGCGATCAAGGGTATTGGTGGCGCACCGCTTTACCTGATCGACCGTTTCGAGGAAGGCAGCTCGATCTACGACATCGATTTCAACTTCATCGAAGGCGTGGATCGCAACCCGGTGGGCGCCGGCCTGAAAATCATCGACCACCTCACCCACAACGTCTACCGCGGACGCATGGCCTACTGGGCCGGCTTCTACGAGAAGCTGTTCAACTTCCGTGAAATCCGTTACTTCGATATCAAGGGTGAGTACACCGGCCTGACGTCCAAGGCCATGACCGCTCCTGATGGCATGATCCGCATCCCGCTCAACGAAGAGTCCTCCAAGGGTGCCGGGCAGATCGAAGAGTTCCTGATGCAGTTCAACGGCGAAGGCATCCAGCACGTGGCCTTCCTGACTGATGACCTGCTCAAGACCTGGGATGCCCTGAAGGGCTTCGGTATGCGCTTCATGACCGCGCCACCGCAAACCTACTACGAAATGCTCGAAGAGCGCCTGCCTGGTCACGGCGAGCCGGTCGATCAACTGCAAGCGCGTGGCATCCTTCTCGATGGCGCCTCGCAGCCCGGCGACAAGCGCCTGCTGCTGCAGATTTTCTCGGAAACCTTGCTTGGGCCGGTGTTCTTCGAGTTCATCCAGCGCAAAGGTGACGACGGCTTTGGTGAAGGCAACTTCAAGGCATTGTTCGAATCCATCGAACGGGACCAAGTTCGCCGTGGTGTACTGAGCACCGACTGATGCCGCTCTGGGTAGCGCCTGCCTTCATGGGTTGTTGGCGGCGCTCTCAGGCTTGCAGGAGCGGGTCCTGAACAGGCCCAGATACACGATCAAGCTGGTCGCGATCCCCACCAACATCAACGATGGCAGGATCTGCAGCATGGACTGGCGTATTTCCTGGGCGGTGAAACCCTGTGCATAGCCGCCTTTGATTCTGTATCCATACTTGGCCGACAAGGCGTTGGCCAAGAACTCGGACTGCGAGGGGGGCTGTGCGTCACGGCTATCACCCTTGCTCCAGATATAGCGATCGTCGAACTCCACTACCAGTGTCAGCCCATCCTGAAAAGCATCCAGTTCATTGCGCAGCTGTGAGGCATACGCGGTCACGATTACGCCGACGCCATTGCTTTGCAGGTAGAAGTTGACCAGCAGTTTGCGGCGGTTGTCGGGTTGCCCATAAGACAGTTCGACCTGTTGGCCCGACAGCGTCAAGGACGACAAGTAGTCCATTGAGCCTGAAGCGCTGCTGCAGTAAGCTTCATTGTCCTCCACCAAGGTCAATGACCTGAGCATGGAGCGGCTGACAACCTGGTCCTGTAAAGCGCTTCTGACGTTTTCGCAGGGCTTGCCGGCAAGTGGCAATGCGCGATGGGCAGCCTCGCTCAGCCTGTTCAGCGCCTGATCGATGCT
Source organism: Pseudomonas sp. NBRC 111132 (assembly GCF_001320565.1). Classification (NCBI taxonomy): domain Bacteria; kingdom Pseudomonadati; phylum Pseudomonadota; class Gammaproteobacteria; order Pseudomonadales; family Pseudomonadaceae; genus Pseudomonas; species Pseudomonas sp. NBRC 111132. The sequence continues at coordinate 70,533 of NZ_BCBI01000017.1, read as the reverse complement.
GAACACCGCTTCCCGAACCGAGATGTTCGCGTTTTCCGCAAGTTTCATTTCCAGTTGAACAATCATTACCAGCAAACCGGAAATCACAGGTACAAGGCCCACAGTGGTGAGTAGCAGCAGCTCCCGCATGCGGCGCCCGGCGTGCAAGATTTTCAACATAGGACAAGGGTTCTCCGGCCCGAAGCTGTTCGCGTTGAACAGCTGAGCCTTGAGCCTATGTTTTCAATGAGCTGCCTGCTGTAGTCCGCGTGCAGTCTGCTCGATAGGAAACCAACAAGGTTAATGTAAGGTTTTACTTGCCCTGGAGTTTCGCGAGGACTTTTTCGGCGAGCAGCGCGGTAGAGGCAGGGTTCTGCCCGGTGATCAGTCGACCATCATCGACCACGTATGGCTTCCATGGATCGTCATGCTTGCTGTACACGCCGCCACGGCCACCCAACTCGTTTTCTGTCAGGAATGGCACCACGTTGTCCAACTCGACCAGTTTTTCCTCGATATTGGAAAAGCCGGTTACCTTCCGATCTTTCAGCAGCAGGCTATTGTCGCTGAGCTTGATGTTCAGCAGGCCGACCACACCGTGGCACACTGCGGCAACAATGCCGCCATTTTCGTAGACCTTGCGTGCCAGCTCCTGCAGCGGTTGGTTTTCGGCAAAGTCATACATCACTCCGTGCCCGCCTGTGTAGTAGATGACGCTGTATTCTTCGGCCTTTACCTGGCCAGGGCTAAAGGTGCTGCCCAGGCGATTCATGAAGCCCTTGTCGTCATACCATTGCCAGTCCAGGTCGGGGGCCATCTGCAGGCTGTGTGGGTCGATGGGGATGTAGCCGCCCTGTGGACTGACATAATCGACCGTGTAGCCGGCCTTTTCGACCTTCTCGACAAAGTGCACCGCTTCGCCCAGCCACAGCCCGGTCGCCCGACTCAGCGTCGGATACTTGGCTGTATTGGTCAGTACTACCAGTATTTTCTTGCTCATGACCACGCTCCCGTCGGCAACCTGAATGGGCCGTTGCTCCCTGGCCCGAGGAAAAACCTAATGAGCATAGCTGCCACCAGCCAGGGCGTCATGGTGTGCGATGCATGCTGTGCTAAGTTGAATGAATTCACAGCTGGAGCCACGACATTGGTCGCAAACGGTACGCCACGCGAGCCTGTACCGCAGGCTATACGGCAGTCGCTTGTTTCGTCATCGATCAAGCCGATGGGGGAACGCATCGCCCAGTTCGAGTGGGGGCATACCTCGCTCGGGCCATTGCCGCGCTGGCCGGCTTCATTGCGCATTGCTGTAGACATGATGCACTTGTCGCCGTTCCCGTGTGCGGTGGTCTGGGGGCCTGACCTCTGTGTGGTGCACAACGATGGCTATCGGGCGCTGCGGGCTGTTACCCATGATGCGCTGGGTAAGACGTTCGATGCCCTTTGGCATGATGTCTGGCCAGCAGTGGGGCCTTGGGTGTTCAACGTACTTGAGGGGCGCTCGAGTTTCGTCGAGGACCCACCCCTGCGAATCGTCCGGGGCGAAGGCGCCGAGCCGCTATGGTGCGCGTTCGGTTATGCCCCCCTGCATGATGAACTCGGTAACGTGGCCGGGTTTCTGCATACGGTGATCGAAACCACGGCCAGCGTCGAGGCGCACCGTCACTGGCGTGAGCAGGCGCAGGGATTTGAACGGCAGGTCGAGCGCCATGTGGCCGAGCGCGAGCAGTTCTGGCAGCTGTCGCGCGACGCCATAATGACGATTACCCCGGAACTGAAACTGCATGCCGCCAACCCGGCCTGGCACCGCATTTTGGGATGGCCTCAAGAACAGGTGCAGGACATACCGATACTGGAGCTGGTTCACCCCGCCGATCGTGTCGAAGTGCAAGTGGCAGTGTCGGGGCTACTGCAAGACAGTCATGCGGAACAGATCGAGACCCGTCTGCGCCACCGCGATGGTCACTACCACTGGTTTTGCTGGAGTGCGCGGTTTGATGGCAGCCTTCTGAACGTGGTTGGCCGGGACATTACCGCAGAGCGCGAAGAGGCTGCACGTCAGTCCGAGGTGCTGATGCGCAGCAGCGAGCGTATGGAGGTGGTAGGCCAGTTGGCGGGCGGCATGGGCCATGAAATGAACAACTTGCTGTCCGGTATTGGTGGCAGCCTCGAATTGCTGCAGCGGCGCCTGCAGGACGGGCGCCTGGAGCGAGTGGAGGCCTATGTGGAGGTCGCGCGTGACTCAGTGCAGCGTGCGATGGAACTGACTCATCGCTTGCTTGCGTTTTCTCGCCATCAGCCGTTGGCACCTGGACCGCTGAATTTCAATCGGCAGTTACGTCAGAGCGAGCCGCTGTTATTGCAGGCGCTGGGGGCAGAGATGCGTTTGCACTGGCAACTGGATGTTGCGCACTGGGCGGTGAACTTGGACGTGCGCCAGCTTGAAAATGCGCTGATCAATTTGTGCGCCAATGCCCGTGAGGCATGCCTGGCGCAAGGCAATGTCACCATCAGCAGCGTCAACGAACGGCTGACTGCCTTTTTCCCGGATGAGGGTGGCTTGCCCCCAGGCGACTACGTGGCTTTGCATGTCGAGGACGATGGCCATGGCATGGCGGCGGTAGATATCCCCAGGGCATTTGAACCGTTCTTCACCACCAAACCCGTCGGGCGTGGGTCCGGCCTTGGTTTGTCGATGGTTTATGGCTTTGTCGGCCAGTCGGGCGGGTATGCCTGGATCGAGTCGACCCAGGGAAAGGGCACCAAGGTTTCCATGCTTTTCCCTCGGTGCCATGAGCCGGTACCGGACGAGCTCACGCCGGCACCGCGTCCGCAGCGTATGGCAAGAGGCGAGCGCCTGCTGTTGGTCGATGATGAGCTTAACTTGCGCGCGGTGATGCGCGAATACCTGACTGAGCGTGGTTTCAACGTGACCGACGTGGGCGATGCCAATACTGCGCTGGACCGCTTCCGCTATGGCGGCCCCTTCGATTTGGTAATCACCGACATCGGCCTGCCGGGTGGTTTCAGTGGCCGGCAAGTGGCCAAGGCCATGCGCATGCAACTTGAACAGCAGAAGATTCTGTTTATCACAGGCTATGCGGATCAGCCGATTGAAGCGCAACTGCTCGGCCAGCCGGGCACGGCGTTAATGAACAAACCGTTCTCGTTGGCGGACCTTGCCGACGAAGCGATACGCATGCTTGATGAGTAGGGCGCTTCAGGGCTTGCCAAGAATCTGCGTCACTTGGGCCTGCAACTGCTTCAGTTCGAACGGTTTGCAGATCAGGTGCATGCCCGTGCCCAGGAAGCCCTCACGGGCCATGGCTGTCTCCGCATAGCCGGTGATGAATAGCACTGGCAAGTGCGGTCGCAGGCTGCGAGCAATTTCGGCCAGTTGCCGGCCATTCATGCCGGGCAAGCCAACATCGCTGACCAGCAAGTCTACCGCTTGTGCCGAGCGTAAAACTTTCAAACCCTCGTTGGCATTGGCGGCGCTGTGGCAGGGGAAGCCGTCGTCGCGCAGAGCCTGGCACAGCAGATGGCGCACATCAGGGTCATCTTCGACCACCAAGACATGCCGGCTACAATCGCCTTGTTTGGGAGGCGTTGGGCTGGACGCTCGCCGAGCTTCACCGCGATGGCGGGGCAGGTACAGTTCTACCTGGGTGCCTTGGCCAAGCTCGCTGTGCAGCGTGACATGCCCGTGGGATTGCTTGCTGAAGCCGTACACCATCGACAAGCCGAGCCCGATCCCCTGGCCGGTCGCCTTGGTGCTGAAGAACGGCTCGAAGGCGTGCTCCAGTGTGCTTTGTGCCATGCCCTGGCCGTCGTCGATGATCCGCAGGCGCACATAATCGCCCTCGCGCAGAGCGCCGTCGGCGAATTGCTCGGTGGCGATGTATTGATTGCTCGCCTCGATGCGCAGTAGACCACCACTGGGCATGGCCTCGCAGGCATTGAGCAGCAGGTTGTCCAGGGCTTCGTGCAGCTGCTCGTCGTCTGCCTCCACAGGCCAGAGCCCTTTGGCAACCTGCACCTGCAGGGCTACCGCCGGGCTCACCCGAGCCTTGAGGCGCTTTGCCTGCAGAAGTGTATGCAGGTCGATTCGTTCGTTATGCAGCGATTGTCGGGAAGAGAATGCCAGCAGGCGGTGTGTCAGGCGGGCGGCGCGTGCTACAGCCTCGCGGCCCATGCTCAGCACGCCGTCCAGGCCGTCGCTGCGGCCTTGGTGCAGGCGCCGCTCGATCAGTTCGAAGCTGCCACCAATGCTGGTGAGCAAATTGTTGAAGTCATGGGCGACGCCGCCGGCCAATTGGCCGATGGCTTCCATCTTGCGTACTTGGTAACGGGAGAATTCGCTGTGCTGCTGTTCTTCGTTTGGCGGCTCAAGCTGGGTGTCCAGGCGCTGCTGCAGGCCATGGAGCTGGTCACGTATCAGGTATTGCCTGCGGCGGTTGCGCAGTGCGGACTGGGTCATGTGCAACAGCTGGGCGTGTTCGAAGGGCGCAATCAGCAATGCCAGGTTGCCCACGGGGTGATTAGTCGCGCCAGTGGCTGACCAGGCGCCCTGGGTCACCAGTACGATGGGCAGGTCCGACCAGCTTGGTTGCTGGTCAATATAGGCTTGCAGCGACTCGCATGGGCCATGGCTGAACACTTGTTCGGCAATGATCGCCAAACCTGCGCCTTCGGCCAGGCGCGCCTGCAGGTTGGCCATGTCGACCGCACACAGGCTTTCGATGCCGGCGCGAGCGAGCAGGTTCGAGGTGTCCGCCGCCAACGGCGGGGGTGCCAGAATCAACGCACGTTGATCCAGCGTCAACGAACTGGCCAAAACGGCTCTCCTGTAGGGTGGCCTGTTATCCACTGGACCCCGGGCACTGGCACGGGGTTCAACAATAAATCAGGAATGGCCTACAGGCCCTGTTGCAATACGGGATCGTCCGGGTTCTGGCGTTCCAGTTCGGCCAGCAGTACCTGCACATTCTGCAGTTGGCCGGATTCTTTCCAGTACTGAATCAGCAATACCCGCGCCCGACGATTGGCGGGTTGCCGATTGAGCACGGTTTCCAGTTGCTTCTGCGCGGCATCGAGTTGCTCCAGTTCGTGCAGGGTAACCGCCAGCGTATAGCGATAGTCTGTGTTGTCCGGGTCAAGTTCGACGGCGCGGGAAAGGGCCAGCAAGGCATATTCGCGCTGCTCGTGGCGGTTCAGCCAAAGCCCGAGTTCGTACTGCAGAAAGGCCGAGTCAGGGCTCAACGTCAAGGCTTTGCCCAGTACTTGGCGTGAGGCGTCGTGATGGCCCTGGCGTTCCAGCAGGCGCACTTGAGTGGCCAGCGCGTCGAGGTTGCCGGGGTCAACCGCCAGCGCGCGTTGCAGTGCTGTGGAGGCCTGGGTGTAGTCGTTTTCATGCAGGTACAGGCGCGCCAGGTGCACCTGCGCGTCGGCATCCTCGGGTTGCTGTTCCAGGGCTTGCTGGTATTGCTCAAGGGCTGCCTGAAGCGGGCCGAAGTACAGGCCGATGGCGTCGGGATCGAGGCCTAGCAGGGCATCCACGGCGGCAAAGCGCACGCTTTGGTCGTCATCGTCCAGCAGCGGGCCGAGTACCAGGCTGCGCTGCGCCGCCGGCAGCAGGCGACGGATACCCGCAATGGCCGCACGACGCACCAGCGGGTCGCCATGCTCCAGGTCCTGGCTGGCGAGTTTCAATGCCTGCGGCGAGGGGTAGTTGGGCAACTCTGTGTACAGCGCCGCACGGCGGATGGCGGGCAGGTCGTTACGTTGTAATTGCTGGTACAGCACCCGTGCTGCTCCAGGCTGACCGTCGTGTGCCTGGCGTAGCGCCTTGGTGTAGCTGTGTGCCGGCAAGGTAGGCTGCGCGGGCGGGGCGTCACGCCACAGGTAGCCGAACAGGGCCAATACCACAATCGACGACAGTAGGGCGATCAGGTAGCGGTTGCGTCTGGGCATCTGACGATCCGTGGCGGCGGGAAGGGCAGAGCTTGGGCCAGCCGGGGGGTAATTGCAACCGAACCGAACAGGCTGCTTGCCACGGGCCAGGCCTGCGTGGTGACATTACGTGCATTGCGTATGTAAGGAGAGACACATGGTTCGCCGCACCCGTGCCGAGATGGAAGAAACCCGCGCCACGCTGTTGGCAACCGCCCGCCAGTGCTTCACTGCGCTGGGTTATGCGGACACCTCCATGGATGACCTCACCGCACAGGCGGGGCTGACTCGAGGGGCGCTTTATCATCATTTTGGTGACAAGCAAGGCTTGTTGACTGCGGTGGTGGAGCAGATCGACGCCGAGATGGACCAGCGCCTGCAAGCAATTTCGGAGGCGGCCGAAGATGCCTGGGAGGGCTTTCGCCAACGTTGTCGGGTTTACCTGGAAATGGCCTTGGAGCCGGAGATTCAGCGCATTGTGTTGCGTGACGCCAAAGCGGTGCTCGGCGGGGCTTCGCCGGGTTCGCAACGGCAGTGCATTGCGTCGATGCAACGGTTGATCGCAGACCTCATGCAGCAGGGCGTCATTGCCGAAGCCGACCCACAGGCGTTGGCATCGTTGATTTACGGGAGCCTGGCGGAAGCCGCCTGCTGGATTGCACAGGGGGAAGACGGCCAAGGCCGGCTGTTGAAGGGTTTGAACGCACTGGAGTTGCTGTTGCGGGGCGTGTTGAACAAGGCCTGAGCGCTGCGTACCGAGCCTCGGCCCCCGATGCTGTCGGGCATAAAAAAGCCCCGCGGGCCAAGGCCTGCGGGGCAAACGGTTGGGGGAGGAACCAACCAAAGGAGTCGTTGAAACGGGGGTCAGTGGGCGCTGGCAACGGTCTCCGGTTGCCAGCCACCGCCCAGGGCCTTGTAGATCGAGACGATGCCGCGGTAGAGCTCAACCTCACCCTGGGCCTGTGCATCTTCAGCGCTCAGCCGTTCGCGCTCGGCATCGAGCAGTACCAGGTAATCCACCGTACCCTCGCGATAGCGAATCGAGGCCAGCTCCGCCGCCTTGCGGCTGGCGTCGCTCTGACGCATCAGCGACAACAGCCGTTGCTGGGTTTTGTCGTAATCGCTGAAGGCGTTGGCCGACTCTTCCAGGGCCAGCAGTACTTGCTGCTCGTAGTTGGCCAATGCCCCTTCGGCATCGGCCTTGGCGCCGCGCAGGCGGGCCCGCACGCTGCCCAGGTCGAAGGCCGCCCAGGTAATGCTCGGGCCCAGCGCCCAGGCGTTGGCCGCCGAGGAGCCGATCTGCGAGCCGCGCGCGGCGGTAAAACCGAGGAAGCCGCTGAGGCTGACCCGCGGGAACAGGTCGGCGGTGGCCACGCCCACGTTGGCGGTGGCGGCCGCCAGCTGGCGTTCGGCGCTGCGGATGTCCGGGCGGCGGCGCAGCAACTCACCCGGGTCACCCACCGGCAGCGCCTTGGCGATGGCCGGCAGGGCTTTGGGCGACAGGTCTACGCTGAGCGCGTCAGGGCGTTGGCCGAGCAGGGTGGCGATGCGGTGCCGCGCCCGTGCCTGTTCGGCCTGCAGTTGCGGCACGGTGGCTTCGACCCCGGCCAGGCGCGCATCGGCACGCACCACGTCAAGGTCGTTGCCCACGCCGGCATCGCGCAGGGTTTCGGTGATAGTGCGCGATTCCTGCTGGGTCTTGAGGTTGGCCAGGGCGATTTTTTCGCGTAACTGGGCACCGCGCAATTGCCCGTAGGCATCGACCAGTTCGGCGATCAGGCTGACTTGCAACTGCTGCAGGTCGGCGGCGGCTACCGCTTCCTGGGCTTCGCTGGCTTCGATCTGGCGCTGGATGCGGCCGAACAGGTCAAGCTCCCAGGCCATGTCCAGGCCCAGGTCGTAGCGCTCGCTGTTCACCCGCTGGGTGGTCTGGCCTGGGATCTGGCCCTTGCCGATGTCGCTGCTGGCGCGGCTGGTGACCACCGGGAACTGATCGTTCTCAGCGTCTTCACGGATCGAGCGGGCCGACTTCAGGCGGGCGAAGGCCACGCGCAAATCACGGTTGCCGTCCAGCGAAGCCTGCACCAGCTGGTTCAGCACCGGGTCGTCGAACTGCTTCCACCACAGGCTCTCGAAGCGGCTTCGGTCGTAGGCCTTGGCCTGCACATCGCTGGCCAGCTGCGCAGGCTCGGTAGCGGGGGCCTGGTAGTCCGGGCCTACCGCACAGGCCGCCAGGGCCAGTGCCAGCAGGCTTGGGGTCAGGGGTTTGAGCAGGTTCATGCATGGTTCTCCAGCACTTGAACGCGTTCGGCCTTGCGGGCCTGGCGACGCTCGACGAAACGGCGGATCAGGAAGAAGAACACCGGGGTCAGGAACAGGCCGAACACGGTCACCCCGATCATCCCCGAGAACACCGCCACACCCATGGCATGGCGCATTTCGGAACCTGCACCGGAGCTGAACACCAGCGGCACCACACCCATGATGAAGGCGATCGACGTCATGAGGATCGGCCGCAGGCGCAGGCGGCAGGCTTCCAGCACCGCAGCCAGCGGGTCGAGGCCCTTGGCCTGTTCATCCTTGGCGAACTCGACGATCAGAATCGCGTTCTTGCACGCCAGGCCCACCAGTACGATCAGGCCGATCTGGGTGAAGATGTTGTTGTCGCCACCCGACACGATCACACCGGTGATGGCCGACAGCAGGGTCATCGGTACGATCAGGATCACCGCCAGCGGCAAGCTCCAGCTTTCGTACTGGGCAGCCAGTACCAGGAACGCCAGCAGTACGCACAGCGGGAACACCAGCAGTGCAGTATTGCCCGAGAGAATCTGCTGGTAAGTCAGGTCGGTCCACTCGAAGGTCATGCCGTTGGGCAGTTCCTCTTTCAGCAGCTTCTCGATGGCGGCTTCGGCCTGGCCAGAGCTGTAGCCCGGCGCTGCGGCCCCGTTGATTTCGGCTGTGATGAAACCGTTGTAGTGCATGACGCGGTCTGGCCCGGAGGTATCGCTGACCTTGAGGAAGGTCGCCAGCGGGATCATCTCGCCCAGGTTGTTGCGCACCTTCAACTGGCCGATCTGCTCGGCATCGAGGCGGAACTGTTGCTCGGCCTGGACGTTGACCTGATAGGTGCGGCCAAAACGGTTGAAGTCGTTGGTGTACAGCGAGCCCAGGTAAACCTGCAGGGTGTCGAAGATGTCTGTGATCGCCACACCGTGGGTCTTGGCCTTTTCCCGGTCGATGGCGGCATCGACCTGCGGCACGTTGACCTGGTAGCTGGTGAACAGGCCTGCCAGCTCGGGTACGTTGTGGCTCTTGGCGATGATGTTCTGGGTTTCCTTGTACAGCGCTTCGTAGCCCAGGTTGCCACGGTCTTCGATTTGCAGGCGGAAGCCGCCAATCGTGCCCAGGCCCTGTACCGGCGGCGGTGGGAAGATGGCGATGTAAGCGTCCTGGATGTCGGCGAATTGGGCATTCAGCGCGGCTGCAATGGCTGCCGCCGACTGGCTCGGGTCCTTGCGCTCATCAAACGGCTTGAGCGGGGTGAACACGATGCCGCTGTTCGGGCTGTTGGTGAAACCGTTGATCGACAAGCCTGGGAACGCCACCGAGTCTGCAACGCCAGGTTGTTTCAGGGCGATTTCGCTCATGCGCTTGATCACCGCCTCGGTGCGGTCGAGGCTGGCGGCGTCCGGCAGTTGGGCGAAGGCTACCAGGTACTGCTTGTCCTGGGCCGGCACGAAACCGGTCGGGGTGGACGAGAAGCCGAGGTAGGTCAGGCCCATCAGGCCGGCATACACGAACAGGGCGATGCCGCTGGAGCGAATGACTCGGCGCACGCCGCCGACGTAGCGGTGGCTGGCACGGTCGAAGAAACGGTTGAACGGGGCGAACAGCCAACTGCCCAGCAGTTTGTCGAGGAACCGCGAGAAACGGTCCTTGGGTGCATGGTGGTCCTTCAGCAGCACGGCAGCCAGGGCCGGCGACAAGGTCAGCGAGTTGAACGCCGAGATCACAGTGGAAATGGCGATAGTCAAGGCGAACTGCTTGTAGAACTGCCCGGTAAGGCCAGAGATGAACGCGGCCGGCACGAACACCGCGCACAACACCAGCGCGGTGGCGATGATCGGCCCAGTCACTTCGCTCATGGCCTTCTGCGTGGCTTCCAGGGGTTTCAGCCCGAGCCCGATGTTACGTTCGACGTTCTCCACCACGACGATGGCATCGTCCACCACGATACCGATGGCAAGCACCAGCCCGAATAGCGATAGCGCATTGAGCGAGAAGCCGAACAGGTGCATCACCGCAAACGTACCGATCAGCGACACCGGTACTGCCAGCAGCGGGATGATCGAAGCGCGCCAGGTCTGCAGGAACAGGATCACCACCAGCACGACCAGCACCAGGGCTTCGAACAGGGTGTGCACCACCGCTTCGATGGAGCCGCGCACGAAGATGGTCGGGTCATAGACGATGCTGTAGTCCATCCCTTCCGGGAAGTCCTTCTTCAGCTCGGCCATTTTCGCCCGTACTTCGTCGGAGATCTCGATGGCGTTGGAGCCTGGGCGCTGGAAGATCGGGATGGCCACCGCCGGCTGGTTGTTCAGCAGCGAGCGCAAGGCGTACTGGCTGGAGCCAAGTTCGACCCGGGCGATGTCTTTGAGGCGGGTAATTTCGCCATCGGCACCGGCGCGGATGATGATGTTTTCGAACTCTTCCTCATTGACCAGACGGCCTTGGGTGTTGATCGACAGCTGGAAGCTGGTGGAGCCGGGGGCGGGCGGGGCGCCCAGCTGGCCAGCGGCTACCTGGCGGTTCTGCTCGCGGATCGCGGCCACTACATCACTGGCAGTCAGGTTGCGCGAAGCGGTCTTGTTCGGGTCCAGCCACACGCGTAGCGAGTAGTCGCCCATGCCAAACAGCTGCACGTCGCCTACACCACCCAGACGCGCCAACTCGTCCTTGATGTTGAGGATGGCGTAGTTGGACAGGTAAAGCATGTCGTAGCGGTTATCCGGCGAGGTCAGGTGCACGACCATGGTCAGGTCGGGCGAGGCCTTGTCGACGGTGATACCGATACGGGTCACTTCCTCGGGCAGTTTGGGCTGGGTACGCGTGACGCGGTTCTGCACCTGCACCTGAGCGTTGTCCAGGTCGGTCCCCAGGGCGAAGGTGATGGTCAGCGTCAGCTTGCCGTCAGCAGTGGACTGGGAGGACATGTACAGCATGTTCTCCACACCGGTAATGGCCTGCTCCAGCGGCGCGGCAACGGTTTCGCCAATGACCTTGGGGTTGGCACCGGGGAAGTTGGCGCGCACCACCACGGTGGGTGGCACCACTTCGGGGTATTCGCTGATCGGCAGCTGGAACAGCGAGATGGAACCCGCAATCAGCAGCACCAGCGACAGCACCGCGGCGAAGATCGGCCGGGTAATGAAGAATTTCGAGAAGTTCATCGGTAGGTTCCCTTAACCGCGTGGCGCCTGGGCGCTGGCGACTTTCACGTTGTTGCCCGCCACCTTCGGCGCCGGGTTGCTGGCCTCCAGGGCCTGGCGCTGCTGGGCGAGGGCGGCGAGGGTCTGTTCGCTGGCCATTGGCGTTTCTTCTGGGGTGACCGGCGAGCCAGGGCGCACGCGCTGCAGGCCCTTGACCACGATGCGGTCGTCCTTGCCAAGGCCGCTGCGCACGATGCGCAGGCCTTCCAGCTTCGGCCCCAGCTCCACGGCGCGGTAGGCGGCCTTGTTGTCCTTGTCCATGACCAGTACGAACTTCTTGCCAAGGTCGGTGCCTACGGCTTCGTCGTTGATCAGTACGGCGTCGTACTGGGCGCTGCCGACCAGCTTCAGACGCGCATACAGCCCAGGGGTGAACTGGCCGTCGCTGTTGTCGAACACCGCACGGCCACGGATGGTGCCGGTGCGCGGGTTGACCTGGTTGTCGACGAAGTTCATCTGGCCCAAGTGCGGGTTGCCGGTTTCGCTGGTCAGGCCCAGGTACACCGGGGTGCTCTGGCCACGCTGGCCTTCGCGGGCCAGCTGGGTGTACTTGAGGTAAACGCGCTCGTCGGCGTCGAAGTAGGCATAGACCTTGTCGGTGGACACCACGCTGGTCAGCGGGGTGACATCGGCGCTGACGATGTTGCCTGCGGTGAACTGGGCGCGGCTGACGCGGCCGCTGATGGGTGCGGTGACGCGGGTGAAGCTGAGGTTCAGGCGTGCCAGGTCGAGTTGAGCCTGGATCGCATCGACCCCGGCGCGGGCTTCGGCGGCGGCGCTGCTGCGCGATTCGGCCAGTTCGGCGGAAATGGCATTGCTGTCACGCAGACGCTCGCCACGGCGGGCCTCGTTGGCGCTGCGGATGGCGGTGGCCTTGGCTTGTTGCAACTGCGCTTCGAGGCGGCGGACTTCTGCCTGGAACGGGCGCGGGTCGATCTGGAACAGCAGGTCGCCTTTCTTGACCTGGGCGCCTTCAGTGAAGGCTACCTGGTCGATCTGGCCGGAGACCCGTGGGCGCACCTCTACGGTTTCCGGTGCTTCGAGGCGGCCGGTGAACTCGTCCCATTCGTTGATCGGTTGTTCGATCACCTTGGCAACGGTGACTTTCGGCGCGGCGGGAGCCTGCACGGCGTCGGGGGTTCGACCGCAAGCGCTGATCACCACCACTGCCAGGGCAGCGAGGGGAAAGCGCAAGGGTTTGAGTGATTGTTCCATGGAGAACTCCGCCAATGTATTAGTAGTGGGCGGAGTGTGAGTGTGTTGCGCGTGAGGCACGAATCGAACGAGACGAAGGTTATTATCACGCTGAATGATATGTGCGGATCAATCATCGATGGCGGGCATGGTTGGGGCGCAGAGCGCCCCGGCAATCTCAGCTCAATACGCTGAACCCATGGGTGCCATCGCGCTCCAGTTGGGCAATCAACCCGAACTCCCAATCCAGATATCCCTGCATGGCTTCGCGTGGGTTATCAGTGCCTTCATAAGGCCGGCGATAGCGGTCGGTTCGCGCAACCGCCAGGTGGGTTTCGCCACTGTCCAAGGGTTTGCCTGCCGCAATCCAGCGCGCAGTACCGCCGTCCAGTACATACACCGGGGTTTGCGTAAGTGCTTGCAAGTCTACCGCCGCAAAGCGTGCCAGCAGGCTGCTGCCGCAGGTCAGCACATAGCGCTCGGCAACCGGCAACTGCTCCAGCACCTGCGGTAATTGCGCACGGATCGCCCAATGGGCGCCTGGAATGTGGCGTTTGACGTAGTTGGCACTGCTGGTGAAGTCCAGCAGCACGGTGCCTGGCGCTTGCAGCCAGTCATGCAGTTGCTCGACGCCGATTTCGGTGACTGCGGGTAGTGCAGGCTGCGGTGCCTGCCAATCGCCGGTCTCGCTGAAGTCCGCCACCGACAGACCATCGAGCACCCCTACCTGCCAGCCCATTTGCGCCAGCCACGAGGCGCTCATGTTGGCCCGTACGCCATCGTCATCCACCAGCACGATGCGCGCCCCGCGCACGCTGGCGACATGGTCGGTTTCCTGCACCAGTTGCCCGCCTGGCACACTGCGGCTGGCCGGTAGGTGGCCATGGGCGTATTCCTCAGGCGTGCGCACATCGAACAGGTAGGTAGTACGGCGGCTATCGGCCTGCCAGGTGGCCAGCGTTTCGCGCGTCAGGCGCAGCACACCGGCACGGTCGGCTACATGGCGTGCACGCTGAGCGGCGTCGATGCGGGTGGTATCGCTGACCGCTGCAAAACGGCGCTCCTGGCCGTGAGCCAGGGTTTGCCCGGCCAGGGTCCAGCCGATGGTGCCGTTGCGCAGGGCGGCCACCGGGTTGGGGATGCCGGCGTTGACCAGCGACTGGGTGCCGATGATGCTGCGGGTGCGCCCGGCGCAGTTGACGATGACTTGGGTGGCGGGGCTGGGCGCCAGTTCGGCAACCCGTAGCACCAGCTCGGCGCCCGGCACGCTGATGCCTCCAGGAATGCTCATGGTCTGGTATTCGTCGAAGCGGCGGGCGTCGAGCACCACCACATCGGCTTTGGCGTCCAGCAGCGCTTGCACGTGTTCGGCCGCCAGCGATGGGGTGTGGCGCACGCTTTCGACCAGCTCGCCAAAGGCCTTGCTCGGCACATTGACGTCACGGAACAGCTCGCCACCGGCTGCGCGCCAGCCGGCCAGGCCACCTTCGAGCACTGCAACATCGCTGTAGCCCAGTGCCACCAGGCGTTCGGCCGCCAGAGCAACCAGCCCTTCGCCGTCGTCATACACCGTGAGGGGGGTGTCACGGCGGGGCACGCGGGCGAAAATTTCCAGCTCCAGTTTCGACAATGGGAGGTTGGCGGCGAACAGTGGGTGTGCTTGGGCGAACGGGTCTTCCTCGCGCACATCGATCAGTGCCAGTTCTTCATGGGCCAGCAGGGCTTGGCGAATGGCGTGATAGGAACGGGTGGCAACGGTGCTCATGGGGCAGGGTTCTCTTTGGACAAGTCCCAGATGTTGGGCAGAAGGTGGTTGGAGTAGCCGGAAATGAACGCTTTTTCGGTGCCATCGGGCAGGTAAACCGCCCGGCTGACGGCGCCAATGTTGGCGCCGTACACGTGAATACTGATCGACACCCGGTCACCGAAGGCATTGCTGACCTGGTGGATATCGCCGATGCGGGGCGAAACAGCCTCGACGTGGCCGGGATCGATACGCACAGGCTCGCCCGCCGGCAGCAAGGCGCCCTGTTCGCTACGGGTGAAGCCTTGCGAGTATTCGGCGCCACGCAGCATGCCGATCAGGCCCCATACCCGGTGGTCGTGAATCGGCGTCTGCTGGCCGGGCCCCCAGACGAAACTGACGATGGAAAAGCGCTGGCGCGAATCGCAGTGCAGCAGATATTGCTGATAGCGGGCTGGATCTGGCTGCGCCAATGCCTCTGGTAGCCAGTCGTCATGCGCGACCAGGCTGCGCAGCAGGCCCTGACCTTGGTCGAGGAGTGTGGCTTCGTCGGTTTCCCGGTCCAGCAGTTGCGAAAGGGCGTCGATGAAGTGTCGCAAGCGCTCGAAGCGTAGGGGTTGGCTCATGGTTCAGGCTCGGCTGGCGGTTTTGCTTAACCCTAGCAAATGCGCTAAATATTCTCAAAAGTAAAAATATGCATAAGCTAATATGCATAAAATGCATTTACAGATTGCCCCGATCTGTTTTCAAATGAACGTACAACCTACGAGACCGCACGCGCGGATCGGCCTTATGTACCCCGACGGTACCTGGAGACGAACGTGCGATACCTCAAGCAATTGGCCGCCGGTGTGCTGGCCAGCTCCCTAAGCCTGGCCGCCGCTGCACAAACCCTGGTGGTCGGCGACCAGAGCTTCAATGCCCGTGCCGTGATGGAAGCAGCCGGTGTGCTCGAAGACCTGCCGTATACCCTCGAATGGAAGCAATTTACCGCCGGTTCGCCGGTGGCCGAGGCGCTGAATGTGGGCAGCCTGGACATCGGCTTGCTGGGCGATGCGCCGCCGTTGTTCCTCGGGGCATTGGGCGCGCCGATCAAGGTGATCGCGGTCAGCCGGCAGAACCTCGATGGCGTGGCCATCCTGGCACGCAAGGACTCGAACATTCACAGCCTCGAAGACTTGCGCGGCAAGCGCGCAGCGATCTGGAAGGGCTCGTGGAGCCAGCAGTTGCTGTTCAGCGCGCTGGACAAGGCTGCCGTGCCGCGTGATGCCCTGGAGCTGCGCTACCTCAGTGCCCTGGACGCCTCGCATGCCCTGGATGGTGGCTCGGTGGACGTAATCGCCACCTGGGAGCCTTATGTCACCCAACAGGAGCGCCAAGGGGCGCGGGTGCTGGCCACGGCCGAAGGGCTGATCCCGGCACAGAGCTTCGTGGTGGCCAACGCCAAGGCGGTAGAGGCCAAGCGGGCGCAGATCAGCGATTTTCTCCAGCGCCTGAAAAAGGCCCGTGACTGGACCTTGAGCGACCCGGCGCATACCGAAGCCTATGCCGATGCCTGGGCCAAGCGCACCCGCGCCGACCGCGATATTGCCCGTGCCTGGTTTGCCCGTGCGCGCACCGATGTGGCACCGCTGAACCCGCAGGTGATCGTGGATGCGCAGAAAACCGTGGACTTCTTTGCCGGGCTGGGGCTGATCAAGGGTTACCCGGCGGCGAGCCTGTTCGATACCTCGTTCGCGCCAGCGTTCGAGCATTGATTTCACCTGCGCTTGCGAGGAATGACCATGACCACCCGCAAAATCAAACTCGGCGCCCTGACCATGGGCTGTGGCGGCCCCGGCCGGCACAACCTGTGGCTGGACCCGGAGCTACCGGCCGATGCCAGCGTCAATATCGACTGGTACATCGATATCGCCCGCCAGGCCGAGGCGGCGTTGTTCGACCTGATGTTCATCGTCGACAGCCAGTACATCACCCCCGGCTCACCGTCCCACTACCTCAACCGCCTGGAGCCGCTGACCCTGCTCTCGGCACTGGCGGTGACCACCCGCAATATCGGCCTGGTCGGCACCCTGACCACTTCCTACAACGAACCCTTCAACGTCGCCCGCCGCCTGGCCTCGCTGGACCTGATCAGCAAAGGCCGCGCCGGCTGGAACGTGGTGACCAGCGGTGACGCCGGCACTGCTGGCAACTATGGCCGAGACGAGCATTACGACTACGACACCCGTTACGCCCGGGCTCAGGAGCATGTAGCGGTGGTGCAGGGCCTGTGGCGGTCCTATGAGGACGGCGCGTTCCCGCGCAACCGCGCAACCGGGCAGTTTCTCGACCCTGGCCGTATGCACGCGCTGAACCACAAGGGCGAGCACTTCTCGGTCGTTGGGCCTTTGAATATCCAGCGTTCACCCCAAGGCCAGCCGGTGATCTTCCAGGCCGGGGACTCGCAGCAAGGCCGCGAGCTGGGGGCCGCCACGGCGGATGTCATCTTCACCCATGCCGCCAGCATCGAGCAGGGGCAGGCGTTTTACCGCGATGTGAAAGGCCGTGCGGCGCGGTTAGGCCGCGACCCGGAGCAATTGCTGGTTTTGCCCGGCGCCGAGGTCTACGTGGGCGACACCGACGAACACGCCCGCGAGATCGAGCGTCATTACCACCAGCAGGATCACAGCTTCGAACTGGCCCTCAAGGAGTTCGGGCGCAATTTTGGTTGGCATGACTTCAGCCAGTACGACCTTGACGCACCCTTCCCACAAGAAAGCCTGGAACAGGCGCGCAGCAGCTTTTTCACCAACGCCAAGCGCATCGCCGACCAGGCACGGGAGCAGGGCTTTAGCCTGCGACAGGCGGTGGAGTACGGGCGTAAGCTGCGCCCAGGCGCTTTCGTCGGCTCGGCTGAAACAGTCGCGGCAAAGATGGCCGAATGGTTCGAGGCGCGGGCGCTGGATGGCTTCAACATCTACATTGGCCACCCAGGGCAGTTCCGCCGGCTTACCCAGGAAGTAGTGCCGTTGCTGCAAGAACGCGGGGTATACCGCACTGCTTATGAAGGCACCACACTGCGCGAAAGCCTAGGCCTGGCGCTTCAGTGAATGCTCGAGGCCAGCTCGAAGATCGGCATGTACATGAGGATCACGATCAGGCCGATCAGCAAGCCGATGAAGGTCATCAGCAGGGGTTCGAACAGTTTGACGAACCATTCCACCCAGCGGCCGATTTCCTGGTCATGGAAGTCGGCGCAGCGTTCCAGCATCTCGCCCAGGTTGCCCGACTGCTCGCCGGCCCGCAGCAGGCGCAGCGATACCGGTGTAACCAGGTGCCCGGCCTCCAGTGCATCGGACAGGGGCAGCCCTTCGCCCACCCGCTGGCTGGCTTGCGCCAGGCCCTGCGCTGCTGCGCTGCCGAGCAGGCCGCGGGCCATGCCCATGGCGGTGAGGATGGGAATGCCGCCTTGCAGCAGAATGCCCAGCGAGCGATAGAAGCGCGCCAGCTCGTACATCATCAGACGCTGGTGCAGTGCTGGCAGGCGCCGTAACTGGCAGGAGGCCCAATGCCGTACACGCGGATGACGCCGCAACAGCCAAAGCGCCGTGACCCCGCCGACGGTGCCCAGCGCCAGGGGCAATTGCTGGGCATGCAGGAACAGGCCGATCTGCATCAGCACCCGTGATAGCCAGGGCAGCTCGGTGCCCATGCCTTCGAATACCTGGCTGAAGCGCGGCACCACGTAGCCGAGCAGGAACAGCACCACGCCGCCTCCCACCAGCAACAGCAACAACGGGTAGACCGAGGCACCGACCAGTTTCTGCCGCACAAGGTCCAGGCGTTGGCGGTAGCTGATGTAGCGGGCGAGGGCGTCACCCAGCGCGCCGGTGCGCTCGCTGGACTGCACCAGCGCTACATACAGCGGCGGGAATACACGGGGTTGCTGGCCCAGGGCCTGGGACAGCGAGCGGCCTTCGTACAACTGGCGTACCAGTTCGGCCAGCACCTTGCGCGTTGCAGGCGAAGGGGCCTTCTCTGCCAGGCTTTCCAGTGCGTCGATCAGCGGCAGGCCGGCATTGAGCAGGGTCGACAATTCCTGGCTGAACAGCACCAGGTCAAACGCCGCTTCGCGGCGCCAGGCCATACCACGCAAGGAGCCGCCGCTGCCGCGCAGGCTGAGCACGCGCAGGCCCTGGTCTTCGGCCTGGCGGCGAGCCTGCTCGGCGTCTTCGGCGTCGATCTGCAACTGCACCACGCCCTGCCTGCCCAGGGCCTTGAGGCTGTAGCGCATGGTTGTTCTCCTCACTGCCAACTGGTGATTTCGGCATTTTCCCCATCGCCACCCGGCTGGCCGTCCTTGCCCATCGACAGCAGGTCGTACTCACCGCCGTTCTCGCCGGGTTGCCGGTAGATGTAGGGGCGGCCCCACGGGTCTTGCGGCACAGCCTTCTGCAGGTAGGGGCCGGTCCAGCGCGTCTCGCCACTGGGGGCAACCACCAGTGCCTGCAAGCCTTGCTCACTGTTGGGGTAGTGGCCGACCTCCAGGCGGTATAGGTCCAGGGCTTTGCTCAGCCCCTCGATCTGCGCTCGCGCCACTTTGGCTTCGGAGCGGCCCAGTTGGCTGAAGTATTTGGGCGCGACAATGCCGGCCAGCAGGCCGAGCACCACCAGTACCACCAGGAGTTCAAGCAGGGTGAAGCCACGTTGCGGGTTGGTTCTGCGCTGCATGGTGAAGCCCTCCACTGCATGGGGACACGTGTTGGCAGGCACCATGCAACAGCCGTGCACGTCTGCCTCGGGGCCTTGCGCCATGCGGCACAGGAAGCGGCACAGTGCTTGCGTCGTGGTCATCGTCCACGGGTTTTCCGGGGCATTTTCCCCACATTGGGGGCCACGACGAAGAGGCGACCGACATGCGTGGACTCATCCTCGGTTTGATCTGGCTGGCGGCAGGTACTGCCCAGGCCGATATGTACATCTCAATCGATGCCAAGGGTGGCTATGTACTGACCAACGTCCATCGACCAGGGCGCCACTATGAGAAGGTAATCGCCGAGCCGTTGGCCCAGGGCGGGCCGGCCAATGCGCAGATGATCACGGGTCGCCCTTACGCCGAGGTGGTGGCGACGGCGGCGCGCATTCACAATGTGCCGCCGGCGCTGCTGCATGCACTGATCAAGGCCGAGTCCGGGTACAACCCCAAGGCCCGATCGCGGGCGGGGGCGGTGGGGTTGATGCAATTGATGCCGGATACCGCCCGAGAAATGGGTGTGGAAGACCGCCTGGACCCGGAAGACAACGTGCAGGGCGGGGCACGCTACATCAAGCAGATGCTCACGCTGTTCGACAACGACATCACTTTGGCCGTGGCGGCCTACAACGCCGGACCGGATGCCGTATTGCGAAGGGGGGCCGTGCCGCCGTTCGCCGAGACACGGCGTTATGTGCCCACAGTACTGCGGGAATATCGCAAGTTGCAGGGGTTGGCAGCTGATTCGCCTTTGTAGTTAGCCTGCACAGTACGCACCTCCCAACTACCCTTCGGCAGATGCTATTAATTTAATACTATAGTTTCCCCAAGTCTGGGCTATAACCTTCTGAAGGTGCCCAGCAGTGGAGTCCACCATGGACCTCGCCCCTCGTTCCGACGCTCTTGACGTGCCCGCCGGTAGCGAACTGGCTGCCCCGCACAAGCCGTTCAATTTGCTGCGCTGGTACGCCTGGGTCAGCCTGGCCATCATCCTGTCGGTGGCCGCTGGGCTGGGGCTGATTTCAAGCCGTTTCATCATCGACGAGAGCGTCGAGCGCGATGCATTGCTAACCGCGCAGTTCATCACCTCCATCGCCGATGCCGAAGTGCGCCATGTGTCTATCCCCAATGTGCGCACCATGGGCGAACTGCTCGACCCGCGCACCGACCGCAGCAACTTGCCCGATGTCGACCCGGATGCCCGGCGCAAAGCGCGCGGTGAATTCCTTGACCATATCGCCCACCTGCCCGATATGCTGCTGGCCAATATCTACGCCCCGGACCGTACGGTGATCTGGTCCAGCAACCCGGCCCTTATCGGCAAGCTGATCGACGCCGACGACGACCTGGAGCGGGCATTCGAGTACAAGATGCGGGTCTCGGCCAGCTATCACAACTTCGAGCAGGCCCGCGCCGAGCAAAAGTTCATTACCCCCCCCGAGCAGCTGTTCATCGAAAACTACATACCGCTGTTCGATGCCGATGGCGAACAGGTCACGGCAATGGTCGAGATATACAAAGAGCCCCATGACCTGATCGTGCGCATCGAGCATGGCTTGATCCTGATCTGGTTGGCGATCACCGTCGGCGCCGCGCTGGTCTATGTTGGCCTGTACGGCATCATGCACCGCGCCGCAAAGTTGCTGGCGGTGCAGCAGAAACGGCTGATCAGCAGCGAAACCTACGTGGCACTGGGCGAAGTGTCTTCGGCGGTGGCCCACAGCCTGCGCAACCCGTTGGCCAGTATCCGCTCAAGTGCCGAACTGGCCCAGGCGTTCGATGAAGGCCCGGCGCAACGCCAGGTCAACGACATCATCAACCAGGTCGATCGTATGTCGCAGTGGATTCGCCAGATGCTGCAGTCACTGCGCCCGTTGAACGACGAGGCGGTGGCGGTGGATTTGCCCCAGGCATTGCAGGAAAGCCTGCAAACCTACGCCGTGCCGCTGGCACGCGATGGGGTCAGCCTGGACGTGCAACCGTTACCGGCAGTGCAGGTGTTGGGGCACCCGGCGCTACTGCGTCAGGTATTCAGCAGCCTGATTGCCAATGCCCTGGAGTCGATGGAGCAGGGCGGGCGGCTGCGTATCGAGGTGGTGCGCCAGAACCGGCGCTGCCTGACCCTGCGCTTGTCCGACAATGGCAAGGGCATGAACGAAGCGCAGCAGCGTATGGCCTTCCGGCCGTTTTTCACCACCAAGCAGGGTGGGCTGGGGGTGGGGCTGGTACTGGTGAAACGCATCATGGAACGTTTCGGCGGAACGGTTCGACTCAGCAGCAGCGAAGGTCATGGCACCCGGGTTTCGTTAAGTTTTCGCTTGGCTAATACGCTCTGAATTACATTAAGAAATTCTGGTAATTCATTGATTTATAAAAGAATACGCTTTTTGGGTGGAAATTACCCAAATGTGGGGAGAGCTTTCTCCATTTTGGTTCATAAAGCTAACGTAAATTATTGAAAGATAAGTAAAAGATTATTTCTTATTTCGCTGGCCAAGTTTTTGCTACGTGATCTGTGGAGCGCAACACGCGACAAATGGCAGCTGCGGCTGCCCAGGTGGATTGCAAATCGGTGACTACGGTCATTGGCCTTGATGCAATTCTGAACGGACGCCCTGCGCGGGAACCACGCGATGCAGATGCTGGAAAACGAAGCGCCCGACAAGGCCAATGCGACCGCCAGCGGTCTGGCAGTTCCTTTGCGTGAATTCAACCTGCTGCGCTGGTTTTCGGTCATCAGCCTGCTCATCATTGCCTCGGTGGCGGGTGGGCTGGGCTACGTTTCGACGCGCTTCGTGGTGCGCGACAGCGTGCAACGCGATGCCATGCTGACCGCGCAGTTCATTCAGGCCATGGCACAAGCCGAGGTGCGCCTTTCGCAACTACCGCCGGGTACTACCATGGGCGAGTTGCTGGACCCGCGCCTGGACTTGCAGCACCTGCAATTCACCCCGGCGCTGGCCGAAGCGACCCGGGTCGAGTTCCTTGACCATGTCGAGCACCTACCGGACACCTTGCTGGCCAATGTCTATGCCCGCGACCGCACCATTGTCTGGTCCACCAATGTCGAGCTGATCGGCAAGCGGATAGAAGCCGATGGCGACCTCGACCGTGCATTCCGCTCACGCAAGGCCGTGTCGGCCAGCTACCACAAGGCCGAGGATGATCGCGAAGAGCAGAAGTTTCAGCGTGAACCGCGCTACCTGTTTATCGAAAACTACATCCCGCTGTTCGACAGCCAGGGCGAGCAGGTGCTGGCCATGGTGGAAATCTACAAGGAGCCGCAGGACCTGATTCGGCGCATCCAGCGCGGCTATGTGCTGATCTGGGCCTCGACCCTGGTGGGCGGGGCGCTGATCTATTTCGGGCTGTTCTGGATCGTGCGCCGAGCGGCGCAGATGCTGCACCTGCAGCAAGACCGGCTGGTGGCCAGCGAAACCTACGTGGCGTTGGGCGAGATGTCCTCGGCGGTGGCCCACAGCTTGCGCAACCCGCTGGCCAATATCCGTTCCAGCGCCGAACTGGCCCAGGAAATCGCCAACCCCGCAGCGCAGAAGAACATCACCGACATCATCAGCCAGGTGGACCGCATGTCGCGCTGGGTGCGTGACCTGCTGGTGTCGTTGCGCCCGGTCAGCGACGAGGCCGAGGCTGTGGACCTCGTAGCGGCCATCGAGGATACCCATCTGGCATTCGTCCAGCAGATCGAGCGCAATGGTGTGCGGTTCCATTTCGAAGGGCCTGACGCGCAGTGGGTGGCCAGCCAGCCGCTACAGCTCACGCAGATTCTCAACAGCCTGTTCTCCAATGCCCTGGAGGCCATGCCAGCGGGTGGCATGCTGACTGCGCAGGTCAATGTGCAGGAGGGCCAGCGTGCCGAGTTCGTGCTCACCGACACTGGCAAGGGCATGAGCCAACAACAGGAACGGATGGTGTTCAAGCCGTTCTTCACCACCAAGCAGGGTGGCCTCGGTGTAGGCCTGGCCCTGGTCAAGCGCATCATGGAACGTTTTGGCGGCTCGGTCAGCCTGAGCAGCCGCGAAGAGGAAGGAACCCGCGTCAGCCTTACATTCAATATCGCAGCGGGAGGGGACCATGGAGCACAGCATCCTGGTAGTCGAGGATGATGAAATCCTCGCCGACAACATTCGCACCTACCTCAGCCTCAAGGGCTACGAGGTTACCGTTTGCCACAGCGCGGAGCTGGCGCTGGAGCAGATCAAGCGGGCCCAGCCCGATGCGGTGCTGACCGACAACTCGCTGCCGGGCATGAGCGGGCATGACCTGCTGCGTACCCTGGTGGCACAGGTGGCGGACTTGAAAGTGATCATGATGACCGGCTACGGCAATGTCGAAGATGCCGTGCAGGCGATGAAGGAGGGCGCGTTCCATTACCTGACCAAGCCTGTGGTACTGGCCGAGCTCAAGCTGACCCTGGACAAGGCCCTGGCCGCCGAGCGCATGGAGCGCACGCTGTCGTTCTACCAGGAACGCGAGGCGCAGAAGTCCGGGCTGCAGGCGCTGATTGGCGAGTCGCCGGTGATGCTCACGCTCAAGCACACCCTGCGCCAGGTGCTCGATGCCGAACGGCGCATGGCCAGCGACGACCTGCCACCAGTGCTGGTCGAAGGCGAGACCGGCACCGGCAAGGAGCTGGTGGCCCGTGCCCTGCATTTTGACGGCTCGCGCAGCAAAGGGCCGTTCATCGAGTTCAATTGCGCCTCGATCCCTGCCAACCTGCTGGAGGCTGAACTGTTCGGCCACGAGAAGGGCGCGTTCACCGATGCCAAGGAGCGCCGGGTGGGCCTGGTAGAGGCTGCCGATGGCGGCACCTTGTTCCTTGACGAGATCGGCGAGATGGACCTGGTGCTGCAGGCCAAGCTGCTCAAGTTGCTGGAAGATCGAAGCATCCGACGGATTGGTGCAGTGAAGGAGCGCAAGGTCGACCTGCGGGTGATCAGCGCTACCAACTGCAACCTGGAGCAGATGGTGCAGCAGGGCAAGTTTCGCCGCGACCTGTTCTTCCGTCTGCGTATCATCGCCCTGAAGGTGCCGCGCCTGTATGCCCGTGGGCAGGACATTCTGTTACTGGCAAGGCATTTTCTGGCCCACCATGGCCGGCGGTATGGCAAGCCGAACCTGCGTTTTTCTGCCGAAGCAGAAAGCTTGATGCTTGGTTACAGCTGGCCGGGTAATGTGCGCGAATTGCGCAACATGCTGGAGCAGACCGTGTTGCTGGCGCCGAACGAGGTGGTGCAGGCGCATCAGCTGAACCTGTGCATGACGTTGATTGACGAGCCATTGGTGCAGCAGCCAGCGCCGGTGATGTTCGAAATGCCGCGACACGAGCCGGAGCCCGGTACCAGCCTGCCGGACATGGAACGTGACTTGGTGTGCAAGACCCTGGACCGCACTGACTGGAATGTGACCAAGTCAGCACGAATGCTTGGGCTGTCGCGGGACATGCTGCGTTACCGGATCGAGAAACTGGGATTGACCCGGCCTGACAAGCGTCAGTGGTAATCATGGCCATGCGAGGCACTGGTGAGAGCGGCCTTGTGCGGCGAAAGGGCCGCGCAAGGCCCAGATTTCAACCGGCCCGCGTCATCAGGGGTTACCTGTGCTCGTGCCGCTATTGCCCTGATGACCGGTCCCCTCCGAACCACTCCCATCCATACCCGGGAGGTCGCGGTTGTCGTTCTGCTTCGCCGGCGGGCTTTGCGGGTCGTTACCCTGAATGCGCGGGTCGGTATCCCGTGGCATGGGTTTCTCGATCGGGTTGAGGGTGCTGTCCACGCCCGGCCGTGGCGCCGGGTTGTGCGGGTCGTCGGGGTAAGTCGGGCCAGTGCCGGCGGCCAGGGCCAATGGCGAGGCGAGCAGGGCAATCAGCAGGATGCTTGAACGGGGCATGGCAGGCTCCTTTGCTTCGGGTGGGTCTCATGTTTTCCTTCGGCCCTACCCAAAGCATCCTAGTGCCATGGCCCCGATCAACGGTTACACCACCAGCGACAGCAACATGATGAAGATGATGCCGACGATGGACAGGATCGTCTCCATCATGCTCCAGGTCTTGAAGGTTTCTGCCACGGTCATGTTGAAGTATTGCTTCACCAGCCAGAAGCCGGCGTCGTTCACATGCGACAAAATCAGCGAGCCAGCACCGGTAGCCAGTACCAACAGCTCACGGTTCACCCCAGGTACCAGGTCGATCACCGGTGCGACGATACCTGCACCGGTGATGGTGGCGACGGTAGCGGAGCCTGTGGCGATGCGGATCACCGCGGCTACCAGCCAAGCCAGCATGATCGGTGAAATTTCTGCCTGCACGGCCATTTGCCCGATTACATTGCCCACGCCGGTGTCCACCAGCATCTGCTTGAACCCACCGCCAGCGCCTACGATCAGTACGATGGCGGCGGTCGGTGCCAGGCTCTGGTCGAGCATTTTCATGATCTGCTGGCGGTTGAAACCGCGGGCTGAGCCGAAGGTATAGAAGGCCAGCAGCAGGGCGGCGAGCAGGGCGGTGATCGGGTGGCCGATCAGGTCCATCCACTGGCGCACGATGTGCTCGGCGGGTAGCACCACGTCGGCAAAGGTTTTCAGCAACATCAGCGCCACCGGCAGCAGTACGGTGATCAGGGTGATGCTGAAGCTTGGCAGGTTGCCCTGGTCGGACTCCTTGGCGATCTGGTCCATCAGCTCCTGCGACGGGTTACCCGGTATGTAGCGGGAAATGAAGTTACCGAAGAGCGGACCGGCGATGATCGCGGTGGGCAACGCAACGATCAGGCCATAGAAGATGGTTTTGCCGATATCGGCGTGGAAAATGCCGATCGCCAGCAATGGGCCTGGGTGCGGCGGCACCAGGCCGTGCACAACCGACAGGCCGGCCAGTAGCGGAATGCCGATTTTCACCAGCGACACCCCGGAGCGCCTGGCGACGATGAACACCAGTGGGATCAGCAGCACGAAGCCGATTTCGAAGAACAGCGGGATGCCCACCAGGAACGCGGCGAACATCATCGCCCAATGCACGTTCTTCTTGCCGAAGGCGCGGATGAGGGTTTGCGCGATCTGGTCGGCGCCCCCGGAGTCGGCCATCAGCTTGCCGAGCATGGTGCCCAGGGCGAGCACGATACCGACAAAGCCGAGCACGCCGCCAAAGCCGTCCTGGAACGATTTCATGACCTTGGCCACGGGCATGCCGGAGGTCAAGCCAAGGAAGCCAGCCGCGAGGGTGAGGGCGACGAAGGGGTGGACCTTGAAGTGGGTGATCAGCAGGATCAGCCCGACGATGGTAACCAGCGCGTCGAGCAGCAGGAAGGTATCAGTAGCCAGTCCGAACATGGTGTGAAGGCCTCGGTCTTATCGTTGTTTTGGGCGTAGCTTTTTGGATCTTTTCCCGCATTCACGGGGCAGGGTAGCGCTGTCTTGGGTGAGACGGAAAAACCGCCAGGGTCAGGCGGTCTGCGCCAGGCCCGGCTCACCGCAGCGCTTTAGCCAGCGGTCCACCGCTTCGGCCAATGCTTCGATGGGTTGGGTGGCGTCCAGTGCCAGCGTCAGTGGCTCGCCGCGTGGCGACTCCAGGGCAGCGAACTGGCTGTCGATGAGGCTGGCCGGCATGAAGTGCCCGGGGCGGGCCAGCACGCGTTTTTCGGCCTCGGCAGGCGTCAGTTCGAGGAACACGAACACCAGCCCAGGCATGGCATCGCGCAGGGTGTCGCGGTAGCGGCGCTTGAGTGCCGAGCACGTCAGGATCGGGCGCTCACCCGCCTGGGTGGTGGTTTGCAGCTCTTCGCCAAGGCGCACCAGCCATCCGGCACGATCGCTGTCGTCCAGCGGGATGCCAGCGCTCATCTTGCGGATGTTTTCGGCAGGGTGGAAAGCGTCGCCTTCTATCAGGCGGCCGCCGCTTCTGGCAGCGATGGCGGCGCCGATGCAGCTCTTGCCGCAACCGGCCACGCCCATCACCACAATGGCGGACAGGGGAGAATTCATCAGTACCTCCTGCGGGGTGAGATAGCGCTGTCTCGCTGTTGACGAGCAGCCACCTCCCCGGTGTTATTGGTTTTGTCCTTACGCAGTATGGACGCCTGGCGGCACACGCGTGGTGGCTGCTACCAAAGATTACATTGCCTGCGTCCTGAGACAGCGCTACCTTAGTGGCCGTTCCCTATCCTTGCAAGTAGTAAAATTACAACATCCATGTCCCGCATCGGCTCCCGCACTACAGGTCGTCCCACCCTGGCTGAAGTTGCCAGGCTTTCCGGGGTTTCCCCGATTACCGCTTCGCGCGCGTTGCGCGGGGTCAGCACGGTTGCGCCAGAACTGGTGGAAAAGGTCGTCGCCGCAGCAGCGAACCTCGGCTATGTGGCCAACCCGGCGGCCCGGGCGCTGGCCTCGGCGCGCAGCCAGTCGGTGGTGGTGTTGATCCCGTCACTGTCCAACCAGCTGTTCATCGACACCCTGGAGGCCATCCACGAGGTCATGCGCCCGCGTGGGCTCGAGGTGCTGATCGGCAACTATCACTACGACCTTGCCGAAGAAGAGAACCTGATCCGCAATTACTTGGCGTACCAGCCCTGCGGCATGCTGCTGACCGGTTTCGAGCGTAGCGATGCCGCACGGCAGATGCTGGCTGCCAGCGGCGTGCCGTGCGTGCACATGATGGAGCTTAACGGTGAGCCAGGCGCATTGTCGGTCGGTTTCTCGCAGCAACAGGCCGGGCGCGCTGCGGCCCGGCACTTGATCGAGCGTGGGTGCAAGCGCCTGGGATTCATTGCTGCGCAGCTCGACCCTCGGGTGATGCAGCGTGCCGAGGGCTTCCGCCAAGCGTTGGCCGAAGCCGGCCTGCAGGCCGCCGAGCTGGAAGTGTTGGCGCCGGAGCCTTCATCGATTGCCTTGGGCAGCGCGCTGTTCAGTCAGCTGATGCAACAGGCGCCGGATGTCGACGGTATCTTCTTCTGTAATGACGACTTGGCCCAGGGCGCGGTGCTACAGGCCTTGCGCCAAGGGGTGGAGGTGCCACGCCAGGTGGCGATGGTGGGGTTCAACGACCTGCCAGCTTCGGCGCACATGGTGCCGCGGCTGACCTCGATTCGCACACCACGGGCTGCCGTTGGTCGGGGCGCGGCGCAGGCGCTGTTGGCGTTGCTCGATGGCAAGCGGGTGACGCATGCACAGCAGGACCTGGGCTTCGAGCTGATGGTGCGGGAAAGCTCCTGATTCAAGAGCTGGCAAGGCGGCTCCGACGGGAACCCGCCAGCCTCTGAATCAACTGCCAAGTCATGAGAATGTAGTAATCACAAAGTGATAGCACTGTGCTTGCACGGCGCTAACGGCGATCTATGCTCAGGACACCGCGCAAAAAGGAGCCCGGCGTCATGTTCGATTTCCATCGCAAATCTGATTTGGTAGAAATCCAGCGCAGCCAACAGGCATTGGCCAATGCACAAGCCAAACTGGCGGCAATCAGCCGGTCGATGGCGATGATCGAGTTCGCCCCCGATGGCACCATCCTTGATGCCAACGAGCGTTTCTGTCAGGCCATGGGCTACAGCGTCGATGAACTGAGGGGCAAGCACCACCGGCTGTTCTGTGAGCCGGACTACGCCAAAAGCGCCGAGTACCAGCAACTGTGGCGCGAACTCGGGCAGGGCAAAGCCATCAGCGGTACTTTTGAGCGCATCGACAAGTCCGGCCGCGAGGTCTGGCTGGAAGCCAGCTACATGCCGGTACTGGATGAGCAGCGCCAAGTCACCAGCGTGATCAAGGTGGCATCCGACATCAGCCAGCGGGTGGTGCTGGAGCACGAAAGCGAAAGCCTGCTCAAGGCCATCAGCCGTTCCATGGCAGTGATCGAGTTCACCCCGCAAGGCCGGGTGATCAAGGCCAACCAGAACTTCCTCGACACCATGGGCTACCGCCTCGATGAAGTGGTTGGCCGCCACCATGGGCTGTTCTGCCTGGCGCATGAACGTGAGTCGGCCGAGTACCGTGGGTTCTGGGCTTCGCTGAACCGTGGCGAGTACCACTCGCACCGCTTCGAGCGCGTCAACAAGCAAGGCCAGACCGTGTACCTCGAAGCGTCCTACAACCCGATCTTCGACAGCAAGGGCCGCCTGTACAAAGTGGTCAAGTTCGCCAGCGACATCACCCACCAGGTCTGCACCCAGCAAAGCGCTGCAGACGCTGCCCATGCCAGTTCGGTGCAGACCGACGCCTGCGCGCGCAAGGGTACCGAAGTGGTGCAGCAGACGGTGCAGGTGATCGAGCAGATTTCCCAGGAACTGAACGACGCCGCGCGCAGCATCGATGCGGTGAGCAAGCAGTCGGATGTGATCGGGCAGATCGTGCTGACCATTCGCGGCATTGCCGATCAGACCAACCTGTTGGCCCTTAATGCAGCGATCGAGGCAGCCCGTGCCGGCGAGCACGGGCGCGGCTTTGCCGTGGTGGCGGACGAGGTGCGAAGCCTGGCCGCGCGAACCAGCAAGGCCACCCTGGAAATTGTCGATGTGGTTCGGCAGAACCACGACCTGTCGCTATTGGCCGTGGCCAGCATGCAGTCGAGCCTGAACCGCACCGGTCACGGCGTGGCATTGGCCAATGAGGCCGGTACGGTAATCATGGAAATTCAGCAAGGCTCGCGGCACGTCGTGGATGCCATCAGCCAGATCAGCTCGACGCTGCAATTGCATTGAGCGCATCGCGCATCTCGTCAAGCAATGCCTGCAGGCTGGTTTGCAGTTGCGCGCGCTGTTCGACAGTCGGTAAGCCCTGTGCGTGGGCGCGTTCGATGGCTTCGCAGTCGTTGACTACGGTGCGCACCCTGATCATCTTGGCGCCGCCCTTGATGCGATGGGCCAGGGTGTGTGCAGCCTCATCAGGTGCGTCGTCAGCCAGTGCGCTCAAGGCGGCCAGGTCTTCTCCCACGCTGATCGACAGTTGTTCGAGCAAATGCCGCGTCAACTGTTCGTCGCCCTGGGTCAGGTGGCGCAATTCGGCCAGGTCGAACCCGGTGTGGCGTGGTGTCGGCGACTGCTGTTGAGGGTGGACTTGTGGGAGATGGTTCTTGAGTGCACGCAGGCCAATCGGTTTGAACAGGCATTCGTCCATGCCGCTGGCCAGGCAGCGGGCACGCTCCTCGGCCTGGGCGTTGGCGGTCACGCCAATAATCCGGCTTGCAGGCAGGTCGCGCTCACCCTCCAGGGCGCGAATGCGCCGGGTGAGTTCGTGGCCGTCCATGACCGGCATGCTGCAATCGGTAATCACCAGGTCGAAGCGCGCGGCCTGCCAGTGTGCCAGGGCGATTTCGCCATTCTCCGCCAAGGTCACGCGATGGCCCAAGGTATTCAGTTGTCGCTCCAGCAACAACAAGTTGGCAGGGTAGTCGTCGACCACCAGAATATTCAGCGGGCCACTGCTGCTCTCTTGTGCCGGCAGGTCTCGTTCGGCCTGTGTCGGTGCAGTGCAGGTGGGCAGTTGCAGGTTGACTTGGACCCGGGTACCGACGCCCTCGACGCTCTGCAGGGTCAAGGCGCCGCCCATCAATTCGACCAGGGTACGGCTGATGACCAACCCCAGGCCTGCACCCTGGCGGGTTCTTGGGCCCTCGGCCTGAACGAAGGCATTGAACAGCCGGGCCTGGTCGGCGGGGCTGATGCCGATGCCTGTGTCGCGCACATTCAGTGTGATGGCCAGCATGCCGTGGTCGGCAACGTTGGGCAACAGCAGGCTCGCCTGCACTTCACCACGGTTGGTGAACTTGATGGCGTTGCTGATAAGGTTGGACAGAATCTGCTTGAGCCGCAGCGGATCAGCCAGCACCCAGACCGGTTCTGCGGGCATTTCGCCGTGCAGATGCAGGCTTTTGGCCCGTGCATTGCCTTCGAACACCCGCAGCGTGGAGCGCACCAGCTCCACGAGGTCGGTGGGCACTGGCTGCAGGCTGATATGCCCGGATTCGATACGGGAAATGTCGAGGATATCGCCAATCAGCTCGAGCAGGCCAATGGCCGAATCGTGTGCGGTTTGCAAGGTCTGGGTGTCACACCGGCCGCCGCGGCTGTCCACCAACGCCATTTCCAGCAGACCGATCACGGCATTCATCGGGGTACGGATTTCATGGCTCATGGTGGCCAGGAAGGTGCTTTTGGTCTGGCTGGCCTGTTCGGCGTCATCCTTGGCCTGGCGCAGCTGTTCAAGCAGCCCGCGGCTCAGTGCCAGCTGTGCCTGCAGCGCGTGCTGAGCATCGGTACGCTGGTTGATCAGCTTGCGCAGGTAGCTGTTCCAGAACACCACCCCGGCCAGCAGCAGGGCCGACAGTACCAGCACCTGCAAGGCCAGGGTGCGGTAGTCGCGCCATGGGCTGTCACTGACCAGGGTGCTGGTGCGCCAGCGGTTGATCAGTTGGTCAAGCTCTTCGGGCGGAATGCTCAGCAGTGCCTTGTCGAGGATGGCTTGAAGCTGGGGCTGGTCGGCGGCGACGGCGAATGCGGCAATGGCCGGTTGGTCGTCGAGCACGCTGGCGATGCGCAAGCGGCCCTTGAACACGTGGCTGATGTAGTAGGCCGCATTGATTTGGTTGCTCAGTGCCGCGTCGGCGTTGCCATTGACCACCGCCTCCATCAGGCCGAGCGGGTTGTCCACTTCGATCAGGCTGGCCTGCGGGTAGCGTTGCTGCAACATGGCCCGCTGCGGTGAGCCGCGCACCAGGGCAATGCGCTGGCCGTTCGAGGCCATGGCCTGTACAGGCGATGCCTGGTCGCTGCGGGTGACCAGCACCCGTGGGCTGACCAGGTAGGGGCGGGTAAAGCGCAGTTGCTTCACGCGCTCCGCGCCATAGCCGAGGGCACCGATCATCAGTGCATCGCCTCGCTTCAGGCGTTCAACCATGGCGAAGGCCGACGTGCTTTCGATGGGGTTGAAGTGCAGCCCTGTGCGCAACCCGATCTGCTTGAGCAGGTCGAGAGTAATGCCGCTGGGGTGATGCTGGGCGTCGTTGAAAGTCAGTGGCGCCAGCGAAGTATTGATCAACACGTTAACGGTGGGGTGCTCGGCGATCCAGGCTTGTTCTTCGGCACTGAGGGCGCTCAGGTGACGCTGCAGTAGCAGGCTGGTGTTGCCGCTGCTCCAGCGGCGCAGAATGTTCAGGCGCTCGCTTTCGCTGATGCGCGCCAGCGCCTTGTCGACCAGTTGCAGCAAGCGCGAGTGGTCGTTGGCCACGGCGAAGGCGAAGACCTCGGGGGGTACATGGGAAAAATGGTCGACTTTCAACGCGCCCTGAAAGCTTTTTCCGATAGTGAAATCGGTGCTGAGGGCATCGCCCAGGTAGGCGTCTGCCTCACCCAGCTCGACCGCCGCAAGCCCGGCCAGCGTGGAACGGTACAGGCTCAACTGTGCCTTGGGGTAGAGGCTGCGTACGCTGCTGGCTGGCAAGTAGTGATCGACCATGGCCAGGCGCATGCCGGCGAGGTCGGGCGTACTTTTCAAGCTGCGCCCTTCTCGGGTGACGATCACCGGCAGGTCGTCAGCGTAGGGGGTACTGAGGCTGAGCTGAGCATCTGCCGCCTCGAAGCCGTTGGAGCTGCCGAGCAGGTCGATGCGGCCATCACGCAAGGCGGTGATTGCCTCGTGGCGGCTGTCGAAGCGACGTACTTCGATGGCTATGCCAAGCTGTTCGCCGATGATGCCGGCGTAGTCGGCGCTCAGGCCCTCATAGTCTTGTTGGCTGACATTGATTTCAAACGGCGGGTAGTCGGGACGCGAAGTGCCCAGTACCAGGCGTTGACGTTGTTGTAGCCAGTGGCGGTCGTCGGCGGACAGCGTTAGCGGGGCGGCGGCGCTGACCGAGCGGGCCAGCAGTTGGCGGGGTTCGCTGCTGGCCAGCAGCGCACTAGCGTTGGCCAGGCCGATGGCCAAAAGGGCGCTCGCCAGCAGCTGCTTCATGGTAGTCGGGTGCTCAAAGGACGCTGTTACGCTTGGCCAGGTCGACCATTTCAACCAGTGATTCAGTCTTGAGCTTTTCCATGATTCGGCCCCGATACGTGCTGATGGTCTTGGCGCTGAGGTTCATGCAGGTGCCGATATTCTTGTTGTTTTCACCGCGCGCCAGGCGCCGCAATACTTCCATTTCGCGGTTGGAGAGGCTGGCCAGGCGTACTGGCTCGCTTTCCAGCGAATTGCTGTTGACCGACATCTGTGGAAAGGTTGAATAGCCCTTGACCAGGGCCTTGAGGGCAAACAGCAGCGCTTCGTGGTCCTCTTCCTTGGTGACGAAGGCGCCGATCCCGGCATCCAGGCAGCGGCGCACATACAGGTCGGTGGCCTGGCCAGTCAGCACCATGATCTTCGGCGCCGGCTCCAGACACTGCAGGCGCTTGATGACTTCCATGCCGTCCAGGCCAGGCAGGCCGATATCGAGAATGACCACGTCCGGGCGCAGCCTGCGAGCCTCCTGCGCCACTTCACTGCCATCGCCAACTTCGCCGACTACATGGAAGCGCTCGCGTTCGAGCAGTAGGCGCAGCGACAGCCGGACGATGGGGTGGTCGTCGACGATCAGCACGGTTGTCATGTGGAAAACTCCTGTAGGGATGTGGTCCGCTTCCTGGATCACTCAGGAATACGTCTGCAAGTGGGGTTGTCGGAAGCGCTGCACGATACGACCATTCCCGAAGTTTGGTAATGCCGAGTATAGAAGTGTTGAGATTTCCCGTGCCTGCTGTTGAAAAACCCTACAAAAAACAAGAAAGACATCACTGCTGACAAGGCAGTGATGTCGGTTATTTGCGGTGGTTCAGGCGCAGGCAGCGTGCGATTTGTTTACGCGCAGGGTGGAAGCGGGGTTGTTGGTCAATGCCTGGCCGACCCGCGTCGGGCGGGCCACCAGCTGACCGGTGCAATTTGGGCAACGGCCTTGGAAGCGGGTTTCGGCACAGCTACGGCAGAATGTGCATTCGAAAGAGCAGATCATAACGTCGGGGTTGTCACCCCTCAGGTCGGTATCGCAGCACTCGCAGTTGGGGCGTAATTCCAGCATGGGCATGGCTCCTGTTCGCAGGCGGGAACCGGCAGTCTGCTATGCCCGAGGCAAGGCTGGCAATGTTCAGTCGCCAGGGCGATACAGGTGGGCGTGCCCGGCACGGTACAAGGCCGATTCGGCGAATGGCGTATCCCCCAGAACGTGGCCTACCAGGATCAGCGCCGTGCGCCGAAAGCCCTTGCTTGCCACGCGTTCGACGATATCGCCGAGGTTGCCGCGTACCCAGTCCTGGTCTGGCCAGGTGGCGCGATGCACCACCGCTACCGGGCAGTGTGCGCCGTAGTGCGGCAGCAGCTCATCGACAATGCGCGAAAGGTGTTTGACCCCCAGGTGAATCGCCAGCGTGCTGCCGTGGCGCGCCAGGTCGCCCAGTTGCTCGCCAGGCGGCATGGGCGAGCTGTCGCCATAGCGGGTGAGGATCACGGTCTGCGCCACTTGAGGCAAAGTCAGTTCGCAGCCGAGCAGGGCAGCGCTGGCCGCCGTGGCAGTCACTCCCGGGATGATCTGGTAATCGATGCCCAGTGCTTGCAGGTGGCGGATCTGCTCGCCGATGGCGCCGTACAAGCTGGGGTCGCCGCTATGTACGCGGGCTACATCCAGCCCCCGTTCGTGTGCGCTTTGCATGGCCGCGATAATCTGCTCCAGATGCAGTTCGGCGCTGTTGATCACGGCCTCGGCCTGATGGCCTTCGAGCACGGCAGCGGGCACCAGTGAGCCGGCATAAATGATCACCGGGCATTGGCGAATCAGCCGTTGGCCCTTGACCGTGATCAGTTCTGGGTCGCCAGGGCCGGCGCCGATGAAGTAGACGGTCATGGAAAGTCCTTGCAAGAAATAGGGTATGAAACGTCAGCCGGCCAGGGCGAGGGTCGCCGGGCCTAGTACCTTGCGTGGCAGCAGCAACCTAGCCGTGCCCAGTTGTTGGCTGGCCAGGGCCAGTGCCGCACTCTCGGCCACGCCCCAACAGCCGCTGTGGGCATAGGCTGTGGCTGAGCGGTGGCTGAGCAACGGCTCATAGGCTTGGAGTTGCGCGCTATGGTACAGCACCAAGGGCAAGGCCAGGCGTGCGGCCAGTTGCTGCAGGCCGGCTTCGTCGGCCTTGAGGTTGATGCTGGCAATGCCGCGCAGGTCGGAAAGCGCCAGGCCCTGGCTAGCCAGGGCTTGGTGCAGCAGGGTTTGCAGGGTATCCGCCGGGCAACCCCGGCGGCAGCCGAAGCCAGCGTAGAAAGCCGGCATCAGGCCTCGCTGGAGCGGCGGAACAGCCACGCACTGAGCAGGCCCAAGGCCACCCAGAAGGCAGCGTTGGTCAGCCAGGAGGCCATCTTGAACTGCGTCTCCAGTGCTTCGGGGGCCAGGCTTTCATGGACTTCAGGCTGTGGCGCACCGATCACATGGGGGATAACCAGCAGCACGGCGCCCAGCGCCTTCAGCAGCCAGTGGCGGGCGAACACCAGCAAGGCCAGGCCAAGGGCGGTGGCGCTGGCCGTGCCAATCCACCAGGCCTGGCGTTGCCCCAGGTCGGCGGCAGCAGTGCCGGGCAGCTCCGGTGGCAACCCCAACGTTGGGGCCAGGCAGAACACGGCGAAACCGGCCAGGCCCCACAAGGCGCCAGTGCTGACGCGCTTCGGCTCGCGCAGGCCATACAGTGCGGCGAGGATCAGGGCAAAGCCCACCGCCACCACCAGGTTGCCACCGGTGGTGGACAGCACGCGCTGCCAGCCGTCTTCTGGTGACCAGGCTTCGGCGCTGTGTTCATGAGCGCCCTCATTGCTGCCATGTTCGTGTTGTGCGGCCGGGGCCGAGGACTCGTAGGTTTCCGCTTCGAGAATCAGCGGGGCGACCCAAAAGCTTTGCAGCAAGGTCAGCAACAGGGCCGCAAGCAACCCGCTGAAACCCGCAGTACGGGCAATGCGCGTGATCATCAGGCGTACTCAGTGGCAGGGGAAGGCGGCGCTGTGGCGGGTGTCGTGGGCGGCGTTGTGCACGGCCTCGATGTGCGAGAAGCCGGCGAAGTACACCAGGCACAGGCCCAACAGGCTGGCGCCGACGGCGATGACTACGCGCTGGCTGAGGGTGACGGGTGTGGCAAGGCTGTGCTGCTTGGCGCTGGTGACGGGCATGACGCGTTCCTCTGCTTTTTAGTGAGCAACGGGCGAGCGCGGCAGCCCCGGGCGGGGTCGCCCAGGGGAATGCAACAGCGCCCGCCCACCGCGGGGTGTTCATGAACGCCAGGCCGGTCTCCGGGCTTGCGAGGAAGAGCAGGGCTCCTGGAACACGTCACCTTCCCATGCCGTACTACGAGGCACAGTGGTACAGACGCTTCACTCGCTTACCGTTGCGGGGGCAGCACCGGCATTGTCCGGCCCTGCTGGAGGGCCTGCGACGCACCGGTTTCCCGTTTCACCCCCTATGGGGGCACCTGAACGTGAGGCATAAGGAGAGCATGGGGCGGGCTTGGCGTCAATCTGTGGGTGCATCTGCCTTCCACCCATTTCAGGCTTGCGCGGGTTCCTGCCGGACGGCGCTATCCCTGCAGCCGTACCGTAGAAATCTACGCAGTTCGAATATCGCGGCCAGACTCACGCTGGGCCACCAGCGCGCGAATGCGCGGGATCAGGTCCTGCCCGTACTCGACCGCATCACGCAATTGGTCAAAACCGCGGAACAGGAAAGTGCTCACCCCAAGCTCGTAGTAAGCCAATGCGGCCTCTGCCACCTGCTCTGCAGTCCCCACCAGCGACGTAGAGTTACCGGCACCGCCACCCAGCGCGGCAATCTCGGTCCACAGCCGGGTGTCATGCACTTTGCGCTGGCTGGCCAGCTGCACCAGACGCTCAGAGCCGGCATTGCTCTTGCCGAAGTTCTTCTCGCGGCGGTTGCCCTGGTGGATGCCGATCCGCGCCTGGGCGTCGGCCAGAATGCGCTCGGCACGGCCCCAGGCCTCGGCCTCGGTAGCGCCCAGAATTGGCCGCAACGACAGGCTGAAGCGAATATGCTTTTCGCGTCCGTAGCGGGCGGCGGCCTTGCGCACTTTGGCGATGCGTTCGCGTACCTGTTCCAGCGGTTCGCCCCACATCATGTACACATCGGCGTGTTTGGCGGCCACTTCGACGGCCGCATCAGAGGCGCCAGAGAAATAGATCGGCAAATGCTGCACTGGCTTGACCAGGGTCAGGTTGTCTTCGACGCGGTAATGTGTGCCCTGGTGGTCGAACGGTTCATGGCGAGTCCAGGTATCACGCAGTACCTGCAGGTATTCGTCGGTGCGCGCATAACGGGCATCCTTGTCCAGGAAGTCGCCATCGCGCTGCAGGTCGCCGCTGTCGCCGCCGGTAATGACGTTGATCGAGGCACGGCCACGGCTCAGCTGGTCAAGGGTGGCGAACTGGCGGGCGGCGAAGGTCGGGGCCTGGAAGCCAGGGCGGTGGGCTACCAGCAGGCCGATGCGCTCGGTGAGGGCGGCCACATAGCTGGCCAGAATCAACGAATCCGGCGCGCTGGTATTGACTGCCAGCAGCGCTTTGTCAAAGCCACCATACTCTTGGGCCTGGGAGAAGGCTTTGATGAACTCCAGGTCGACCAGCGGGCCGCGTGCTGCCAGTGACTCGCTGCTTTCCTGCGGGCCGATGAGGCCGATGAATTCGAGGCTCATGGAACAGAACTCCTTGTCGTGATGGGCTCAGGCAACCGCTGTCTGGGTGCGGCGCAGTGTGTTGCGGTTTTCCGGCACGTCGAGGCCGAAATGGTCTCGCAGGGTTGTACCGGCATACGTCTGGCGTACCAGGCCTCGCGCCTGCAGCAGCGGCACCACCTGCTCGGTGAAATACTGCAGGCCGTCGGGTAGCAGCGAGTTGATGATGAAACCGTCGGCCGCGCCGTTTTCGAACCAGTGCTGCAGGGCATCGCCAACCTGTTCCGGGGTACCGACGAAGTCCCGGCGTGGACGCGAGAAACGCAGCGCCAGCTCGCGCAAGGTCAGGCCTTCATCACGGGCCAGCTGCTTGAGTTGGTCCGAGGTGCCCTTGTGGCTGTCATTGCCCAGCGTGCCGAGGTCGGGGAAGGGCGCGTCCAAGTCATGGTGGCTGAAGTCGTAGTCGTTGAACGGCCGGCCAAGCGCAACCAGGGCATCTTCGATGCTTACCAGGTTCACGGCTTGCTGATAACGCTGTTCGACCTCCTCGGCGTCGCGGCCGACGATCGGGCGTATGCCGGGCAGGATGAACAATGCATCCGGATCACGGCCATGGCGCGCGGCACGCTGCTTGAGGTCCTGATAGTAAGCGTGGGCATCGTCGAACGATTCCGGGTTGACGAAGATGGCGTCGGCGTTTTGCGCGGCGAAGTTGCGACCCTCTTCCGACACGCCTGCCTGGAAGATCAGTGGCTGGCCCTGGGGCGAGCGCTGGATGTTCAGCGGGCCCTTGACCTTGAAGAACTCACCCTGGTGGCCGAGGGTGTGCAGTTTGGCCGGGTCGAAGAACTGTCCGCTTTGCTTGTCGCGGGTAAAGGCGTCGTCTTCCCAGGAGTCCCACAGCCCTTTGACCACCTCTACGTGCTCGCGCGCAATTCGGTAACGCACGGCATGCGGCGGGTGTTCAGCCTTGCCGAAGTTGTCAGCAGTACCGGAAAGCCAGGAAGTCACCACGTTCCAGCCCGCGCGCCCACCGCTGATCAGGTCCAGCGAGGCGAACTGACGTGCTACCTGGAAGGGCTCGGTGTAGCTGACCGTGACCGTGGCCACCAGGCCGATGTGTTCGGTTACCGCAGCCAGCGCCGAGAGGATGGTCAGCGGCTCGAAACGGTTGAGGTAGTGAGGGCTGGAGCGGGCGTGGATGTGCAGGCTGTCGGCAATGAAGGCGAAGTCGAACGTTGCCGCCTCCGCCAGTTTTGCCTGATGTTTGTAGAAACCGAAATTGACACTGGCATCGGCCAATGCATCGGGGTGGCGCCATTCGCCCCAGCCGTGGCCGACGCCATGGATCATGGCGCCCAGGCGGATCTGTCGTTTGCTCATCGGAATACCTGCGGGTTGTGCTGCAAATGGAGTCGATACGGCCTTGAAACTCAGCCGCGGCGGAGGTCGGTACAGGCCACAAGAACGCGGTCAGTTCTGGTAATCCAGTCCCTCCCGATCCAGCTGGCGTATCAGCGCATCCCAATGCCGCTGGATCCCTTCCCCCAGCCCATCGGAAAACCGCTTCGACTGCTCATGCACCTTGGCAATTGCTGCCGGCGCCGCGTACAGCAGTTGGTCGTTGCCCCCTGCCTGCGCCGCCACCTGGATGTTGCAGGCCCGCTCCAGCCCGTGCAGCTCGCGGAAGGCATG
Organism: Pseudomonas sp. NBRC 111132; assembly: GCF_001320565.1. NCBI lineage: Bacteria > Pseudomonadati > Pseudomonadota > Gammaproteobacteria > Pseudomonadales > Pseudomonadaceae > Pseudomonas > Pseudomonas sp. NBRC 111132. The sequence goes on along the minus strand of NZ_BCBI01000017.1, from coordinate 31,062 downwards.
CTCGACGCTGATTCCCCCGGTCAGCAGGCCATGGTTGCGCAGGATCAGGATATTGCTGTCGCCCAGGTTGGCCACCAGCCGCTGCTGCTCGTCCAGGTCCAGGGCGACGCCTTCGTAGTCGTGGTACACCACGCGGCTGTAGTAGGCCAGGGCATGCTGCGAGATTGGCAGCAGGCCATCGCGTTGTGCCGACACTGCTGCGCCATCACGCGTGTGGGTGTGCAGCACGGCCTTGAGGTCGGGCCGCGCACGGTGAATGGCGCTGTGAATCACATAGCCGGCCTGGTTGATGCCCAGGCCCAGGGGATCATCGATGATCGTGCCATCTACATCGACCTTCACCAGGTTGGAGGCGGTGATCTCGTCGAACAGCAGGCCGAAGGCGTTGATCAGAAAGTGTTCGTCGGGCCCGGGCACGCGTGCCGAGAAGTGTGTGTAGATATGGTCGGTCCAGCGGAACAGGGCAGCCAGGCGATAGGCCGCAGCCAGCTTTACTCGCACCTCCCATTCTTCGGCGCTGACCCGTTGGCGCACGGTGTTTTCCTGGGGGGCGATGACAGACAATGCAGTCATGGTGTTCTCCAAAAAGTGTCGGTTCAGTAGCCGCGCTGGGTATCGACCAGGTTGTGCAGCGGTGCCTGTTCGCGGTAGCGGGCGAAGTTGTCGAGAAATGCGTCGAGCAAGGCCGGGTAGCCGTCCTCGGAAATCGCCGAGGTATGCGGCGACAGGAATACTCGCGGGTGCTGGTAGAGTGGGTGCCCCGTCGGTAGCGGCTCCGGTTCGGTGACATCCAGGCTGGCGCGGCCGATCAGGCCACTGTCCAGGGCATCGAGCAGGGCTTGCTGGTTCAGCAGCCCGCCACGGGCGATGTTGATCAGGTGCAGGCCGGGCTTGGCCTGGGCCAGTACCTGGTGGTCGATCAGACCACGGGTGGCAGGGGTGAGCGGGGCGGCGATGACCAGGTGATCGCTGCCGGCAAACAGCTGCTGCAGGTTGTCGACGCGCTGTACGCCCGGCACCTCGGCAATGGGTTGGCCTGGGCGATTCAGCGCCAGTACCTGCATGCCCAGGGCATTTGCCTTGCGCGCCAGGCTCTGGCCGATGCTGCCGAAGCCGAATATGCCCAGGGTACGGCCACGTACCGGGGCCAGCGGGGTCAGGCGCCAGTCGGCGTCTTTGACCCACAGGCTCGGTAGCTGCTTGGCGGCAGCGAGCACCAGAGCCAAGGCAAACTCGGCCACCTGCTCGGCATTGGCGCCGCGGCCACTGGTGACCGGCGGGCCCTGGAACACCCAGTCGGGGTAGAAGTCGATGCCCGAGGACACCACCTGCACCCAGCGCAATTGCCACGGCCAGCCGGCGGGCGGGGAATCCACTCGGTTACCGCGTACATTGACCGGGCGCAGGATGAAGACGTCGGCAGGGATGTCCAGCTGCAGCTGGGTGGGTGCGATATCGACCACCTCGTGGTCAGGCAAGTGATCGCGCAGGTACTGGTTAGCCTGGGCGTCCAGCTGGCTGGCGATGATCGAGTGGCTCATGCTGCCACCTCCGCCAAGGCTGCACGGCCGACCTGGCCAAGTACTACGTCATCCTGGGGGGTGTGGATGCGGCTGCACAGCACATCGCGATAGTGCCGCTCCAACGGGTTGCGCCGTGACAGGCCAGGGTTACCGGCAGCCTCGATGGCCAGCTCCACAGCCTGGATGGCATTGCGGCTGACCAGGTGCTTGAGTTGCCCGGCATGGCGCGGCTCGGTCTGCCCGCTGACGGCGGCGTTCAGCAGGCTCTGGTTGGCGAACAGCAGCGTGTCGATGCGTCCGACCACGTCCTGGAAACGCGCCAGGCTGGCCAGCGGTGCCCCCAGGTTGGACGGCGCCCGCTGGTTCAGGAACTGCACCAGCCAGTCACGTGCGGCCTGGGCCACACCGTCGTACAGTGCAGGCAGCAACACTGCCATCCACAGCAGGCCGGTGCTGTCGAGTTCGGGGCGTGGTGCGCTAGCCGGGCTGACGCTGACGGCATGCTCCAACGGGATCAGCACCTCGTCGAACTGCACTTCATGGCTGCAGGTGGCACGCATGCCCAGGTGGTCCCAGTCTTCGACGATACGGATGCCAGGGGTGTCCTTGTGTACCAGGAAGCCGCCTACGAGGGGGTCCTGGTCGTCGCTGCGGGCCCACACCAGGTACCAGCTCAGGCCATGGCTGCCGGTGGAGTAGATTTTGCGCCCGGACAACCGCCAGCCCTCGGCGGTGCGCCGAGCGGTGGTCGCCGGCAAGCCACCGCGTGCCGGTGTGCCCAGTTCCGGCTCGACGCGAAAGGCGTTGATCAGCGCGCCGTTGGCCACCGCGTCGCGTGCCACTTGCAGGCGCAGGTGCTCGGGCCAGCGATCTTCGTCCTGTAGGCGCAAGTGCTGCAGGTACTGCATCACCAGGATCAATGCGGTGGACGGGCAGCCTTTGCCGACGGCGGTGATCACTAGGCGTGCGCTGGCCAGGTCGGCCCCGCCACCGCCCAGGGCGCGCGGCACGGTGAAACTCAGCAGGCCGTGGCGGTGCAGCAGGGTGAAGTTGTCGACGGGGAACTGGCCGCTGCGGTCGTAGCGCTCGGCATTGCTGGCCAGGGCCTGGGTGAGTTCGGCTAGTGCGCTGGCGGAAGGGGGGTGACTCATGGGTATTCATCCCTGGAACACGGTGGGTTTCTAAGACCGTATTCGTATGGGTGAAGGCTGTAAAAGTCTTTTTTGTTCTATGCTAATTATCAGTTGTCTGAATTAAAGTTGTTAGTTGTTATGCAAGACTGGTATTTAATGGGGCTGCATTGCAGCCCATCGGGAACATGAGGCGTCTCCTAGACAGTGAACTGCGCCACGTTTTTACGCTCACCCACACAACTGTTGCCCGGCCACCCGGCCAAACAGCTCCACCGGCTCCTGCAGGTTGCCCAGGTAGCGTGGGTGGAACAGCCACAAATCCACCTGGGGCTTGAAGTCCGTTACATTGACCACATCCAGCGCGTCCCGATGGCGGCTGTTCTGCAACAACGGCTCAGGCACGAGGCCAAGCCCCTGCCCATTGGCCACCAGCCCCAATTGCAACTCGGTACCAAAGGTCTCCAGGTTGATCGACAAGCTCAGCCCCTGTTCACTCAGGGCGCGCTGCAGCCCCGCGCGGAAGCCGCAGCCATCGGGGTTGAGCACCCAGCCACGGGTGTAGCAGTCCTTGAGCTTGAGGCTGCGCTTGCCGGTGCTGCCTTTGGCTGCAACTACCCGCAGTGGCATGCGTGCGATCGACTGGCTGGCGATGCCCTCGGGGAAGATCTTGCCCGGCGGGAACAGCGCAGCGGCAGCGTCGAGTTCGCCATTTTCCATGCGCGCGATCAGGCTGCTGCCCCAGCCGCTGGTGACCTGGGTGCGCAGGTCCGGGTAGGTTTCGCGGATTTGCGCCAGGGCATCGAGCAGCACCACATCACCCAGGGTTTGCGGCACGCCCAGCCGCAGGGTCCCGGAAGGCGCTCCGTCGTTGGCCACCAGCTCGCGCAGCGAGTCGATCTCGCGCAAAATGGCTTTGCACTGTTCGTACACGCGCAGGCCCATGGGGGTCGGTTTGAGAGGCTTGGTGTTGCGGTCGAGCAGGGTGGCGCCCAGGTCTTCCTCGAAGTTCTGTACGCGGCGGGTGATGGCCGGTTGAGTCAGCTGCAGGGCCTCGGCGGCGAGGTTGGTCGACTGGCAGCGGATGACCGCCACGAAGGCGTCCATGTCATCGATTTTCATATTCGGCGCTCACATATTGGGGCGGTGGGACATACCTTGGAAGAATAATCCTCATTGGCAGGATTGTCACAGCACCGTCCGTGTAACCCGCGTGATCAACCTTGGGCGAATGCCGCCAGCTTCTCCCCATCCAAGCGGTAGCGCACCCACTCATCCTGCGCCTCGGCCCCCAGCTTCTGATAGAAACCGATCGCAGGCTCGTTCCAGTCCAGCACGCTCCATTCCAGGCGCCCGCACTGGTTCGCCACCGCCTCGCGGGCAATGTGCTGAAGCAGTTGCCGCCCGGCGCCATCGCCACGTTGCTCGGGTGTCACATACAAGTCTTCCAGGTAAATGCCATTGCGCCCGAGCCAGGTCGAGTAGCTGTAGAAATACACGGCAAAACCAATCGCCCGGCCATCACGCTCGCAAATCAGGCTGTGCACTGTGCTGCCCTCATCGAACAGGCTGTGCTCGATATCCGCCAAGGTGGCGACCACCTCGTGGCGTGCGCGCTCGTAATCGGCAAGTTCAGTGATGAAGGCCAGGATCTGCTCGGCATCGGTGCGAACGGCAGGGCGAATGATGAGGCTCATGGTGACGGCTTCCTTGATCCGGGTTAGCGGTACAGTGGTGTGTATCTAAATAATTTAATGTAACTGTATCGGTCGCAGGGTAGGGCGACTCCGGTAGTGTGACAGTACCTAAGAAGAAAGTGGAATGCCCGCCATGCTTGCCTCTGCCGACCTGCTGACTGCCTTCGTGCTATTTGCTTTCGTGTCTTCCATCACCCCTGGGCCCAACAACACGATGTTGCTGGCGTCGGGGGTGAACTTCGGCGTGCGCCGCTCGATCCCCCATGCCCTGGGCATCAGCGTCGGGTTCATGGTCATGGTGCTGGCCGTAGGCCTGGGCCTGGGCGAGGTGTTCAAGGCCTGGCCGCCGTTGTACACGGTGCTGCGCTATACAGGCGCGGCCTACTTGCTGTACCTGGCCTGGAAGATTGCCACCTCCGGGCCGGTCGGGACGGCCTCTTCCAGTGCCCGCAAACCGCTGGGCTTCTGGGGCGCGGCGGCGTTCCAGTGGGTCAATCCCAAGGCCTGGGTGATGGCGGTAGGGGCGATTACCACCTACACGCCGGCGCAAGGCTATGTGACCAACGTGATCGTCATCGCCGCCTTGTTTGCATTGGTCAACCTGCCCAGCGTCGGTGTGTGGGTGATGTTCGGCAGCGCGTTGCGCAACTTGTTGCAGAACCCGCGCTGGCTGATGCTGTTCAATGTCCTGATGGCCGTGTTGCTGGTGATTTCACTGTACCCACTGCTGTTTGTAGAATCAGCGTTTTCCTAGCCTCGCGAGTACAGCCAACTGATGGAGTTGATCCCCTGGTCCCACGAATGTGCCGAAGGCTTCACCCTGCGTGGCTGGCGTACCCCGGCCAGCGGCAAGCCGTTGCTGCATTTCCTGCACGGCAATGGCTTCTGTTGCCTGGCCTACCAGCCGTTGTTGATGCGCTTGAGTGAGCATTTCGACCTGTGGCTTTGCGATGTCCAAGGGCATGGTGACAGTGACCACGGAGGGGTGTTTCGTGGTTGGAACCGTACCGCTGCGCTAGCCGTTGAAGCGTTTGAGGAAGGGCGTGGCGAGCACGGCGACGTACCTCGATTTGCTGTAGGGCACAGCTTCGGTGGCGTACTTACCGGGCTGATCCTGGCCAGCGAGCCGCAACTGTTTGCACGTGCCGTGCTGCTCGACCCGGTGCTGTTCAGCCGACGCATGATTGGCGTGATGGGGGCGGCAGCCCTGGTTGGTCTGCATCAGCGCCATGCGCTTGCGCGCAAGGCTGCCAGCCGCCGCAGCCACTGGCCCGATCGCGAAGCCGCGCTGGCTTCGCTGCAGGGGCGTGGCATTTTCAAAGGCTGGACCGATGCGGCGTTGCAGGCCTATGTCGAGCATGCCATCGGCGATTGTGGCGAGGCAGTGGTGCTCAAGTGCCGGCCCAGCCGTGAAGTGGAAATTTTCAGTTCGTTCCCCAAGCGCATGTGGGCAAGCCTGGCGGCGATCAATACCCCCACGCGGGTGATGTATGGCGAACGTACCTACCCCTTCGTACCGCACTCGGTACAGCGGCTGCTGGCAATCAACCCGCAGGTGACCGGCCACCAGGTACCCGGTGGGCACTGCTTCATGCAAGAGGACCCCGAGCTTTGTTCCAGCGAAGTGAAAAGGTTCCTACTGGAGGGATTTGCAGGATAACTTTTCCACGCAGTAGCGGAGAAATGTCATCAGTAAGGTGATGCTTTTTTGAGCCTGCAACGATGATTACCACGACCTTTTCACAACACGCTTGTTTGCAAAAGCACTTCGATCATTCTTGGCAGGCAAACAATTCGCTGCGCCAGGCCATGCAGTACGCCCTCGCTCCGCTGGCCAGGCAAGCCCCCGTTTCTGTTGTTGCCGTGGGGTCTTACGGGCGGTGCGAGGTCTCGCGTATTTCGGACATCGATTTTTTCATCGTGCATGACGGCAGCATGTCTGAGGCCCGGCTGCTCGACGTACTGCATCAAGTCCAAAACCTGGTTCGACCGCTCAGCTGGCCGGGTGAGAGTGATGGGGCCAAGTTTGGTCAGGGCGCGCTTTCACTCTATTCGGAGTTGAGCAATCACATTGGATGGAAGCAGGAAAGCAATACGGCGCTCACCCGACGAATGCTACTCCTGCTGGAAGGCCGCCCACTGTTTGGCGATGAGAGTTTCACTCGGTGGCGAACCGAGTTGCTGTGCCGGTATGTGGCAAGCGACCAAGGAACAGGGTTGCCCAGGTTCATGCTTAATGATGTGGTTGGGTATTACCGCAGCATGATGGCGAACTTCGAGGAAAAGCGGGCTGAAGGCAAGGCTTGGGGCGTGCGCAACATCAAGCTGAAGTTCTCTCGCAAGCTGCTTTACCTGGGAGGGATCGTGGTGATTGCCGAGGCCCATGGTCTACCGGCCAGTGAAAAGATTAAACGCCTCGACCATTGGCTTTCATTCACACCGCTACAACGCGTTGCGATGCTGGGACAGTCAAACCCCCATACTGGGCAGTTGCTAGAGCAGTATGCCTTGTTCCTGGACTTGATATCTTCACTGGAAAATCGTCGTCGCTTGGACTCACTGAGCCCAGAATACGCACGGAAAGATCCTCTCTATCGGGAAATTTCCATCGTAGGCAAGGCATTTTCCGAGGGGCTTGAGCAATGGCTCGCAGCCCAGTATCCAGGCCACCCAATCCTGCACGCAATGCTTTTCTGAACAGGCTCAGTGTTCTATTGGTGGAACGATGTATGCCATATGAGCCAGCTACCGCCGGATTGGCATCATTGATAAGGTTATCCCAGCCAAGAGAGGAGCCTTCTCATGAAAAAGATTCTGGGTATCCACCGCAGCCCCCACGCCCATTGGGTGGGTGATGGTTTTCCGGTGCGCAGCCTGTTCACCTACGACAACCTGGCCAGCCGGATCAGCCCGTTCCTGCTGCTGGACTACGCCGGCCCGCATGATTTCACCCCCACCACTGCACGGCGTGGGGTGGGCCAGCACCCGCACCGTGGTTTCGAGACCGTGACCATCGTCTACCAGGGTGAACTGGAGCACCGTGATTCCACCGGTGCTGGCGGCTTGATCGGCCCAGGTGACGTACAGTGGATGACGGCTGCCAATGGCATCATCCATGAAGAGTTCCATTCTCCGGCCTTCGCCCACAGTGGCGGCACGCTGGAAATGGTCCAGCTGTGGGTCAACCTGCCGGCGCGGGACAAACGCGCGGCGGCTGGGTACCAGACCCTGCTGGCCAGCGACATCCCGGTGGTCACGCTGGACGGTGACGCTGGCAGCTTGCGGGTGGTGGCGGGCGACTACCGTGGGCACCTGGGGCCAGCTCGGACCTTTACCGCGATGGATGTGTGGGACCTGCGGTTGAATGCTGGCGCGGCCTTGCAACTGCCGGTCGCTGCCGGCCGCAACGCGGCGCTGGTGGTGCTGCGTGGTAACGTGCGAATCAACGGCGAGCGCGAGGCAGGCCCGGCCAGCCTGGTGTTGCTTGACCGGGAGGCTGAGGATGTCAGTGTCGAGGCGTTGGAAGGTGCCAGCGTGCTACTGCTCAGCGGTGAGCCGATCGATGAGCCGATCGTCGGCTATGGCCCGTTCGTGATGAACAGCCAGGCGGAGATCGCCGAATCTTTCGATGACTTCCATGCCGGGCGGTTTGGGCAGATGCAGGATGAGCGGGAAGGGGCTCGGCACTGAGCCTTGCCTGAAAAAGCCGGGGTTGCAAAGCAGCCCCGGCATGCTTGTACATGGCTTGGCCCTCAAGGTTTTCTGGCATGATCCACCCATGCCCACCCTCACTCGACAGCACGCCGTGCGCCGATCATTGCCCACCCCCGGCCACCACACCCTGTGGCTGCGCTACCGTGCCCCCTATCATTGGCCCTCGACCCTGGGCTTCCTAGCCGCCCGCTGTATCCCCGGCATCGAAACCTGCCACGACGGCACCTACAGCCGCACCCTGATCGTTGCTGGCCACCACGCCGTCCTGCACGCGACGCCAATGACCAACCAACACCTGCGCGTTCGCCTTGAAGGCGCGCCTTCAAACGCGCTGCCCGGCCTGATCGCCAGGCTGAGGCGGGTTTTCGACCTTGACGCCGACCCTGCACGCATCAGCGCCGAGCTGTCTTGCGACCCTTTGATGGCAAGCCTGCTCAAGGCGCGCCCGGGGCTGCGTGTGCCGCAAGGCTGGGACGCCTGCGAGCAAGCCATGCGTACCGTACTTGGCCAGCAAATCAGCGTGGCCGGCGCCATGACCCTGGCGGGCCGGCTGGTGCAACGCCACGGCGCCCCGCTGCGTCTGTCGGCACCGGGCTTGAGCCACGTGTTCCCGGCTCTACCGACATTGGCAAATGCACAGTTCGAAAACATGGGCATGCCGAGCGCGCGCGCCACCACCCTCGCCACCCTGGCCAACGCCTTGCTGGCCGACCCCGGCTTGCTGCGTCGCGGGCAAGTGCTGGATGAGCTATTGCGCAACCTGTGCCGGCTAAAGGGTATCGGGCCGTGGAGCGCCCACTACCTGGCGCTGCGTCAGGCCGGCGCCGCTGATGCCTTGCCGCTGGGTGACGTAGCCTTGATCAAGGCGTTGCGGTTGCTTGAGGGCGACGAGGCGCAACTGGCCGAAAGGGCACTGGACTGGCGCCCGTGGCGGGCTTATGCGGCGCAGCACTTGTGGGCCTCGCTGGGGCCGGCAGGGACCACTCGTCGTTAAGTCGGTCATTGCATTCGAACGCACGGCCTATGCGCAGAATCTTCCACTAAGGTGCTAGAGGATTCCCCGCATCATCATTGCCCCGGCGCATGGACGCCTGCCCGGGCATGCGCAATATCAATTGGCGCCCCGCCCGACAAAGGCGTAATTCCACACAACAGGCCATCGCACAGAGAGGGTCGTACCATGTCGTTGATAGGAGTTTCGATGCTAGAGATGCGGCAGATGATCGAGCAGGCGTGCCTGCCGGATCGCTGTGAAGTCAGCTGCCTGGATGGCGCCCACCTGACCATCCGCCTGGGTCAGGGCCAGAGTCTCGATCAAAGTGTGACCCTTAGCGGGGTCTCGCTGCACAACCTGAACAGTTGCCGTGACCTGGTCAACCTGGTGGGGCAGCTTCATGCGCTACGTGACAACCACCCGGCGCCTCTCAGGTCGATGGCCTGAGGGCGCCCGCCGTGCCCCGGTCAGCCCAAGCTGGCCGGGCGTACGTACTCTGGCATCAGGCCGTTGAACCAGAACAGGATCATCGCCACCAGCATGCTCACCAGCAGCAACAACCCTACACCCCAGACACAGGTTGCAAACAGCATCGCCTGTTCCTTCTTCAGCCGCAGGAATGTCTGCAACCCGCCATAGAGCAACACGCTGGCATAGGCAGAGCCAGCCAGCAGCGCGGCGAAAGCCAGCCAGCGAATAGGCACCAGGCCGACCACCCCGGCAAAGAACCACGGCGTGGCGCAGTAGGCGGCAAAACCAATGCACTGGTTCAGGCTGGGCTGTGCATCGAACCCGCGCGACATCCAGCGGATCATCACCCCCATCAGCATCACCCCCACGACGGTGGTGGCATACAGCAGCCCCGCCAGTTGCGCGGCGCTGCCCATGCTCAGGCGCACTCGCTCCTCAGCCGCCAGGCTCCAGCCGAAGGTGGTGGTGCCGACAAACAGGCACACCGCAGGGACCAGTGCCAGGGCCAACAGGCGCGGCAGGTATTGCTGTGGGTGGTCTTCCTCGGCACGGCGGATATCCAGCCAGGCGTCGGCGGGGTGGGTGAATAGCTTGAGCAACGGACTGTTCATGGCGTTCTCCAGCAGGCATGGGCCTTTTAGCTATGGAGACACGCTGCGGCCAGGCGGTTCAGCCGGGTTGGCCGCCGTTGATCGGCTTACTGCAATTCCAGCAGCAAGTTCAGGCCGCCGTCACCGCATTTGCCCTGGTCGCGGACCACACCACGGTAACTTCGCCCATCCCAGACGAAGGCCACGCTATGCGCACGGTCCACCTTGTCAGGCAGCGGTGGGCAAATGTGCAGGCGCAGCCCAGGGCGGCCTTGCAGGTTGAGGGCGGCGAGCTGGCATTGGCATTCCACGCTCTGCGCCACCGGGCCGAACAGGGTGTCGCGTACGTAGTCGAGCTGCAGCGAGGCATTGGGTGCACGGCCAGGCATCTTCATGGGTGCGTGGCTCCGTTGCACAGGCTTGAAGGATTGAGCGGGTAGGGCATGGCGAGCTCCAGACTGAAGAGAGAGCGGCTTAACGTTTGAAGCTTGCCTGGCCAAGATGTTCAATGTGTTTCATGTACGTTCATCTTGTTCGACGTCGATGAGGGAGGGCAGACCCTTCAGGCACCCGCCTTGCGCAAAGTCAGGTTGATACGCCGCTCACCCAGACGCGGGTGCGTGCCGGGCTTGATCGGTAGCACACCATGGAAGCGCAAGCGGTCTATGCCCCCCCAAACCAACACATCGCCGTGGCTCAGCGGGATGCGCTGGGTTTTGTCGGCGCGCTGCAGACCGCCGAACAGGAACACCGCCGGCAAGCCCAGTGACACCGACACGATCGGTTGGCCGAAATCCTGCTCATCGCGGTCTTGGTGCAGGCTCAGGCGGGTGCCCGGCAAGTAGTGGTTGACCAGGCAGGCATCTGGCACGAAACCCTCGAACCCAGCCAAGGCTGCAGCTCGGGCAGCCAGGGCGAGCAAAACCGGGGGCAGGGCGGGCCAGGGCTTGCCGCTGAGTGGGTCGCTGGGGCTGTAGCGGTAGCCGCCTTCGTCACTCACCCAGCCCAGCGAGCCGCAATTGGTCAGGCCTACCGCCATGCGCAGGCCCCCCGGGGTGTGCATGTGCCGGAACGGCGCGGCACGCAGCACTGGGCGCAGGGCGTCGAGCAGCGCCTCGGTTTCGGCCAGGGCGAAGCCAGGCAGCAGCACGGTGTGGCTGGCCAGGCGTTGCGGCTGGGGGCCGAACAGGTCGAGGTCGGACTGGATCATGAGGGGCTGCATATGTGTGATGTGTAGCCAGTGTATCCCGATGGATGCAATTGCTGTAGGACCGGCCTTGTGCTGCGAAGAGGCCAGCATAGCTCCCCAGGCGGAGCGAAAGTATGCCAAGGGTTGGGGTATCAAAAAAGGAACCGCGGCACCAGGGAGAGGAGCACCGCGGTTCAAGGGGGAGAGGTTTACTTCTGGGTCACAGTGGCCAGGTTCGCGCTGCCCAGCTGGGTGATGGTGGCGGTTTGGGCGATACCGCTCTGGTCGACGAACGCCTTGTTGCCCTGGCCTCCCTGGGTCACGTAGGCGACGTTGATGCTGTCAGTCTGTTTGATGGTGGCTTCGTTGCCGCTACCGTACAGCTGGTTGGTGTAGCTTTGGTTGGCGTAGCCGGACTGGTCGAGGGTGATGGAGTTGCCGGTGCCCTGGCTGTTGCCGTAGGCATAGTTGTCGGTACCGCGTTGGTCGGCGATCAGGATGTTGTCGGTGCCGTTCTGCTCGAAGTACAGCTCGTTGTTGACGTCATCCTGCTTGGTCTGCATCTGGTTGCCTTTACCCGTCTGGGTCAGCGTGGCCATTTGGTCAGCGCCCTTCTGGGTCAGGTTGACGCCGTTGCCATTGCCCGTCTGGTTGATGGTGGCGTTCTGGTTGGTGCCGAACTGGCCGCCCATCTTGGCGCCTTTCCAGTTGCTGGCGGTGATGCTGTTGCCATTGCCTTTGGTGTTGATGGTCAGGTTGAGGTTTTCACCATTTTGGTAGGTGAAGTGCAGGTTGTTGTTGCCGGTCTGGGTGATGGTGGCGGTCGCGTTGTTGGTCTCGAACTGATCCGACCAGCTGGCGTTGGCATTGCCTTGCTGCGACAGGCTGACCTTGTTGCCGGTACCGAAGCTCTGGTCGATATAGCCTTCGTTCGCCTGGCCGGTCTGGGTCACGGAGGCCTGGCTACCGATCTGGTTGTCCTGCCACACCTCCACCGAGTTGCCGCCACCGTACTGGCCAATGCCGATGGTGCCACCGGTGCCTTCACGCTGGTCGCCATAGGCCCAGTTGTCGTGGCCATCCTGGTAGACCTGAATGTCGCCATCGACATGGTTCAGGTGCTCGGCGGCGGCGTAGTTGTCCTGGCCGGTCTGGTTGACGGTGCTGCGGTTGTTGAGGCCACCGAAGGTTTGCTCGATGAAGGCCTCGTTGCGCTGGCCAGATTGCCAGGTGGTAGCTTTGCTGCCTTCCTGGCTGTCCTGCCATACCGTGGATTTGTTGCCGACGCCTTGCTGGGTTTGCAGCGACTCGTTGTTCAGCCCAACCGACTGGCTGGCGAAGGCGTCGTTGTAGCTGCCTGAAGCCTGCTGTTTGATCTGGCTGCCATTTTCAAACAACTGCTCGGCGTAGCCGGCATTGTACTGGCCAGTGGCGCTCTGCTGGATATCGCTGGTGCTTTCGGTCTGCACCGCCAGGTGGTTGTGGCCCTTGCCGGTCTGGTTCTGGGTGGCCGAGGCAAAGGAAGCCTGGGTCTGGGTGACTTCGGCGATGTTTTCCTTGCCGTCCTGAGTCTGGGACGAGGTGCTGTCAGCAGCCATGGCCTGACCTGCGAGGGCCAGGACGATAGCGGCACTTAACGGAGCGAGCTTGTACATGGTGGTGCCTCCAGGTCTATCGGTATTGGGTGATCTGAACATGCTGGCCATTGCCGGCCTGGGTCACGGAGCTGTTGAGGCCCGAGCCGGACTGCACGATGCTGGCGCTGTTGTCGTTGCCGATCTGCTCGATGGCAGCGCTGTTGCTGCTGCCGCTTTGGCGGATCGACGCGCTGTTGCCATTTCCCTGTTGGCTGATACTGGCCATCAGGTCACTACCTTCTTGCAGGATGTACGCTTCTTGCGCACCACCGGCCTGGACGATGCGGCCCAACAGGGCCTGACCGTTCTGGTCGAGGGCGGCGCGGTTGCCCGACCCTTGCTGTTCGATCACCGCAGCCTGACCGGCACCGACCGGTAGCAGGCGGATGATCACCGGGTCACCTAGGTCGTTGCCGGGCGCAAGGTCGGCATTGTCCATCAGGTCATCGGCCCAGCTGGCCTGGCCCGCCAGGGCCAGGCTGAACAGCAGTGGATACAGGCGTTTCATGGCGTTTCCCCCGCCTTTACTGCACAACCACGTTGACGGTGCGGGTGGTACCCGGGCTGGTGGTGATGGTTGCCGTCGGCGCGGCGGTCGGGATGATCGTGGTGCTGTTGCTCACTGCCAGACGCCAGCGGCCGTTCACCGGCACCGTGGCGGTACCCAGCGTCTGTACGCCGGTGGTGGTGGTGACCCGGACGGTGACAACGTTGCCCGTGGTCACCGACGAGGTACCGCTGATATCCCAGTTGTACCGGTTGTTGGAGCGCGCCGTGACGGTGGCTGCCGTGACCGCGAAGGTTTCGGCGGCAGGCCGTGGCGATACGTTGACGGTGACCGTGCCTGGGGTAGACAGCGCCCCCAGCGAGTCACGGGCCTGGTAGGTGAAGGTGGTGGTGAAGGCCGTGGTCACCGTGGCCGGTGGGGTGTAGGTGACCGTGGTGCCGTCGGTGCTGACTGTGCCTCGGCCGGCAGCCGGTTGGGTGACGCCAGCAACGGCCAGCGGTACGTTGCCTTCTGGATCGGTGTCGTTGGCCAGCACGTTGATGGTCAATGGCACGCCCAGGGTGGCAACGGTTTCCGGGTTGGCAGTCGGTGCCTGGTTAGGCGCGACGTTGATGGTGACCGTGGCCGGTTCCGACTTCAGCCCCTTGGCGTCCACCGCCCGGTAACTGAAGGTGGCCACCAGCGGTTGCGTGGCCCCGGCTGGCGGGGTGTAGGTAACCGAGGTGGTACCGTTGAGCACCACGCCGCCAAGGCCGGTTCCAGGCTGGGTCAGGTCGCTGATGGTCAGCGGAACGTTGCCGTCCGGGTCGCTGTCGTTTTGCAGCAGGTTCAGGGTAATCGGCACACCGACACTGGTGCTGCCAACGTCGGCCTGGGCCAGCGGTGGCTGGTTGGCCGCCTCGACCGGTGCGTTGCCGACCACGATCACCGGTTCCACGTCGCTACCCCCATGGGCAGACTTGACCGTAACGGTGGCTGGCGGTTGCGCCACATCGTTGACCGTGAGGCTTTGCAGCGTGCCCGATTTGGACAGGCGGCCATAGCCTTGGGCGAGCATGTCGGGGATGGTGACCTCGTCACTCGACCTGGCCTCGATCAGCAGGCGCTTGTTGGCCCAGTCATAGCGCGCGGTGCTGACCTTGACCACGTCGGTGAGCTTGCTTGACAGCGCGGTCGGCTGGGTGCCGGCGGCACTGTTGCTGGCGGTGACCACCACTACCGCCGGCGGCACGGCCTGGCTGAGCTGCTGGCTGAAGAACAGGCCATTGTTGTCCGCCGTCAGGTTGAACTGGCAGGGCGAAGGCGGCGTGCCGATAAGCGCCAGGCCATTGCGCATGCACAGGCTGGCCTCTTTCGGGGCCTTGGCGAACACTTCCACGCGGGTGCCGCTGCCGTTGCGCGAGTAGGTGGCGCGCTCCAGGGTGACCGGGGTTTGCGCGCGTTGGTCCAGCACCTTGCCCGAGACAGTGAACAACGCAGTCTCGATGCGACCGGGCGGGCCGTCGATGCGGATGAAGTTGGTATTGAACGGGCTGCCCACCACGGCTTCTGGGCGGTTCGGGTCACCAATGAAGGTTTCGGTGGCGCCGGTGTCCGGGTTGACTTCGGTGTAAGGCCCGCCAACCCCTCGCAGCCATGGCCCGAGTGCGCCGTTGAGCGCCCCGGTGAAGTTCCCCGGCGCACCGATACCGATGTCGCGGGTAATGTTGATCGCTCGCCGACCGGGCGAGGTGACGTTGACGGTTTCGACACCGTAAGGGTGCGTAATGGTGTACACACCTGCGCGGGGTACCGATACACGAATACGGATGCGGGCGAAGCTCTGCTGGTCGCCGTCCACCGGGTTTTCGGCGGCAAAGGCCGCTTCCAGGCCTGCGACATAGGCATCCAGTTCATAGCCGCTGTTACCCACGGCAGGGATGGTGGCCTCGGCCAGGAACCAGAACATCTCAGGCGGCCAGTTGTCCGGGAACACCAGCGGCAGCGCATCGTCGTAGATGCCGGGTTCCGGCAGCAGGGTGCACATGTAGGACGGTGCGGCCGGGGTGCCGGGTACGCGGGTACTGGTGGCACGTGACTGGCACAGCTCCAGGGACTGGTTCAGGCCGTCCTTGTACCACATCGGGTAGCCACCGGTGGCGAAGGTGTAGGGCCCTGGGTCCACTTCAGACAACGCGGCAAAGGCAGCGCTGGTAACGGTGAGGGAAAAACCGGCGGCGAACAGCGCACGGCGCGACCAAGTGTTCATGCTGCCTCCTTGAAGGCTGAGCCTTTGTCTGTTCATGGCACCAGCACCACGTCTTCGGTATCGCTACCCCCATTGGCGCTGGTGACCTGCACCTTGGCCGGCGGGATGGGTGAGACGGTCATGCTCAACGTCTTCACCGCGCCGTTGCCGCCAAGGTTGCCGATCAACGTACCGTTGCCGGTATGGGCGGTGAGCACGGGTGGGGTGGTTTCGTCGCTGGTGCTGGCCACCAAGGTCAGCTCGCCGGTGGACAGCCGGTACTGGGCTTGGGTGATGGTGACCAGGTCGGTCAGCGGCACGTTGTGGGTGGTCAGGCTGCTGGTCGGAATCGCCACGCTGTTGTCGGCGGTGAGTGTGAGGATGGTGCCGGCCGCCGGGTTCAGCGCCGATTGGGCGTACCAGGCGCCGGTGCCGTTGGCCTCGGTGAGGCTCAGGTTGGGGGTCTGGCTGGTCAGGGTTACGCTGGCAGGCGGCGGCGGGGCCATCACGAAGATGTCCTGCTGGGCACGCAGGTCGCCATTCTCGGTATGCCGCGAGTACGTGCTGCGCTGTGGCATCAGCGGGGTAGGCAGGGCGACAGTCGAGAGCTTGCCGGAGATTGCGAAAAGTTCGGTACGCAGGTCGATGCCGCCAGGGCCTTCGATGCGGACGAAGTTGGTGTTGAACGGGCTGCCGGTTACCCGTTCTTCTAGGTTCGGGTCGCCGATGAAGCGTTCGTTACCTTCGGTGTAGGGGCCGTTGACACTGCGCAGGAACGGCCCGACATCGCCCTTCAGCGCACCGGTGAAGTCGCCTGCGCCGGCAATGCCGATGTCGCGGGTCATGTTGATCGCACGGCGCCCTGCGGCGGGGACATCGAACACTTCAACGCCGTAGGGGTGGGTGACCACGTAGGTGCCGGCGGTAGGGACATCAACCCGGATACGCACCCGGGCGAAGCTGACTTGGTCACCCTCTACCGGCTCTTCGGCGGCGAATGCCGCTTCGATTGCCGTGCCGTAGCTGAGGTTGATGCCGCGGGCGGCGTCGGCGATGGCGGCGTCGGCAGTGAACCAGAATGCCTCGTCAGGGAAGTTGGTGGGGAAGACGATGGGTTGGGTATCGTCGAACACACCGGGCGTAGGCAGCAACGTGCACATGTACGACGGTGCGCCGGGTGCGCCGGCGACCCGAGAGCTGACGGCTTTGGTCAGACACAGGTCGAGGGTACGACCGTGGCTGTCCTGGTACCAGGCAGGGAAGCCGCCGTTGGCGGGGACGTAGGCGCCTGGATCGACAGCATTCAGTGCAGCCTGCGCCGGAAGCTGGAGCATGCCGGCGAAAATCGCCACTGCCAGCGGGTGGGGTATCGGTCGGTGCATGAGTCAATTCCTCCTGCAAACGGGCCCATGGACTTGGGGCGTCTGGGAGGAGATCGGCAAGAGCTGTGCCAACAGTTGAATATTGCGTTGCAGGCCTTGTGGCGCAGGGGGTGGAGGTTTTCAGCAGGAGGGTTCACAGGCGGCCGGCGGTGGGCAGCGTTCCCCCAAGGTTGGGGATTGGGGGCAAGTAATTCCAACCCAGTTTTCGCACCCCCGCCATGCCAAGGCGAGCACCGGACCTGTGTGAGCAGCACAAGGCTGCTCCAGGGCTAGCTTGGGTGATGGTGCAAACCAGCCGCTGCCACAGGTACTACGCGAAGTCTGCAGTCTGGGTACTAACGGCTTCAGGACTGTGTTCAGGCGCCTGCAACGCGATGCGTCCATAGAAAAACAATGCCGTTGCCCAGGTTGTCAGCCAGACAAAGATCCCAGCCCAGAAGGTATGGGACATATAGTGCCAACCCTGCAGCACCCGGGTAGTGCCGTACACGAACCCGATCAACAAAATAGCCACCAGCAACTTGCGTGCATGCGCCCAGCGGTGACGAAGTGCAACGAAATACAGCGCCAACAAGGTAAACCCGCTGGAAGCATGGCCACCCGGCCAGCAACGGCCATCGCCGGCCTTGCTCCACAAGGAAAAGTTTTCGAACCATTCGACCCGGGCGTGTGAGCCGCCATACAGCGTGGTTTCCACGGGGCAATACACGCTGGTGTGGCTTTTCAGGTAATGAATCACGGTTGTGCTCAGCGCAAACGCCACCACAATAAACAGCAAGTCGCGGCGGTGTTGGGTGGTAAAACGCAGCACCGGGGCGATTCGGGCCTTTTCCAACACCCGGGTCAGGCCCCCTTGAGGGCGGTTGGCCAGGCGCGGCCAGATGAACGACAGCAGGCTGCCGATGACGGCCAGCTCACCCGTCCAGTCCGGCAGGATGCGCGGCCATTTGTGCGTGGCTTTCTCGAACCACTGGTTGTGCAGCAGCGGGAACTGCCCAGTGGCCGGGTCGAGCAGCAGGTTGCTGATCCAGCGATCGAGCTCCGTGAGGTCGAATGCCATGAACACGATGGCGGCCAGCAACAGCGGCAGCAGCAGGTTGTTGCGGTAGAAGGTGGCGCGGGAGGGCATGTTCAGAGTTCCTTGGCTTCAACGAGTTTGCGCCATTCACTGGCTGCTATCTGGCCCAGCATTTTCGCCTTGCCATCGCTGCCCTGGGTAATGAACAGGGCGCTGGCATAGCTGTTGGACATCGCGCTTGAGGGCACTTCTAGCGCCTGTTCCAGCCGCTCCATGCAGCCGCTGTGGCTGACCAGCACGAGGTTGTGGCCGTTTCGCTTGAGCGCCAGGGCGTTTTCGGCAAAGTCGCCGTCACACTGATTAAGCCAGTCTTGCGTGGCAATGGTTTTACCGAACATGGCGTGTGCGGTCTGCCGGGTGCGCACCTCCGGGCTGGCCCAGACATCGGCTGCGCTCAGGCCGAGGTGTTGCAGGCCGAGGCCTACATTGGCCGCCACCTGGCTGCCCACGACCGTGATACCGCTGGGGTCACCCAGGCAGGCACCGCTGGAGCGGTCGCAGCGTTCAGCATGGCGCAGCACCACAATCACCGAGCCTTTCGCCCAGGCGGCCTCGAGCCCGCTGCGTTGCAGGTGATGCGGGTTGCCCAGGTTTGGGATGGCCATGTGGGCATGCGCCCAGGCTGCTGCCGCGCCCAGCACGAACAGCATGCACAGGACTGCCAATTGCGCCGCACCCCAAGGCAGTCGGTATACCTGCGCAAGCCGTGAGGCGGGGGATTTGTCGATAACGCCTTGCAGCATATTGCCACTCCAGTCAGCTCGCTCCATACGAGAGCGTCGGCACTGTAGGCGGTGGAATGTCGGCAGAGAGTGAGGCAGGTGTGAAAAAAGCCTTATCGGACAGCCGTACGGGGGTGGCTTGAGCTGTAATAAGTCAAGTATGAAACCGGTTTCAAAACATTTCTGAACGCGCTAGATTATTCGGCTGTCTTCTTGATGGCCTATCAAGATCACCCCCTAAAGAAATCAGATGGCGCTTTCCAAGGCCGCCGCACAGCCGAATGAGGACTTCCAATGCCTGAGCATGCCCCAGACAACCCGCGCAGGGATTTTCTGCGCAAGACCTTGACCCTGATCCCTGTCGTTACCGTGGCCAGCACAGGGCTGGGCGTGGGCGCCAGCCAGCTGCTTGCGGCCCCGCAAGCGCATCAGCAACCCAACGTGCCGGCCACGCCACCCGCGGGCGACTATCAGCCGACGTTCTTCAGTGGCGAAGAGTGGGCTTTTGTCCAAGCTGCCGTGTCGCGCATCATCCCGGCCGATGAACTTGGCCCCGGCGCACTCGAAGCCGGCGCCGCCGAATTCATCGACCGGCAGATGAACACTCCCTATGCGACGGGTGCACAGTGGTACATGCAAGGCCCGTTCAACGCCGACGCGGCGCCCGAGCTGGGCTATCAGCTACAGCTCAGCCCACAACAGATCTACCGCCTGGGCATCGCTGCCGTGGACGGCTGGTGCAAAACCAACGGCGGGCAGCCTTTTGCTGCGCAAGATAGCGCTACCCGAGACCGTATTCTCAGCAAGGTCGAGGCAGGCGAGCTGGTGTTCGATACCGTTCCGGCCAAGGTGTTCTTCAGCTTGCTGGTGCAAAACACCCGTGAAGGGTTCTTCTGCGACCCGATCCATGGTGGCAACAAAGGCATGGTCGGCTGGACCCAGATCGGTTTCCCCGGCGCCCGCGCCGACTTCATGGACTGGGTCGAGCGCAACGAGCCTTACCCGTTTCCGGCTGTATCGATTCGCGGCGAGAGGGCTTGAAGCATGGCGACTGTGTTGAACAAAGTGGATGCCGTGATCGTCGGCTTCGGCTGGGCCGGCGCGATCATGGCCAAGGAGCTGACTGAAGCGGGTCTGCACGTGGTAGCCCTGGAGCGCGGGCCGATGCAGGACACCTACCCGGAAGGCAGCTACCCACAAGTGATCGATGAGCTGACCTACAGCGTGCGCAAGAAGCTGTTCGTCGATGTATCGAAAGAAACCGTCACTGTCCGCCATAGCGTGAACGACGTGGCGCTGCCCAACCGCCAGCTCGGTGCCTTCCTGCCAGGTAAGGGCGTTGGCGGTGCAGGCCTGCACTGGTCGGGCGTGCACTTTCGGGTCGACCCGGTCGAGTTGCGCCTGCGCAGCCACTACGAAGAGCGCTACGGGCGCACGTTCATCCCCGAGGGCATGACCATCCAGGACTTCGGCGTCAGTTACGAAGAACTGGAGCCGTATTTCGACTTTGCCGAAAAGGTTTTCGGCACTTCAGGCCAGGCGTGGACCGTCAAAGGCAAGGTGGTCGGTGAAGGGAAGGGCGGCAACCCCTATGCACCGGACCGTTCCAACCCGTTCCCACTGCCTGCGCAGAAGAACGTTGTATCGGCCAGGTTGTTCGAAAAGGCCGCCACGGGCCTGGGCTACAAACCCTACAACTTGCCCTCGGCAAACACCTCCGGCCCCTACACCAACCCCTACGGTGCGCAAATGGGGCCGTGCAACTTCTGTGGTTTTTGCAGCGGCTACGTGTGCTACATGTACTCCAAGGCCTCGCCCAACGTGAACATTCTGCCGGCGCTGCGCCAGGTGCCCAACTTCGAGTTGCGGCCCAATGCCCACGTGCTGCGGGTGAACCTGGACGATAGCAAGCGCAAGGCTACCGGTGTGACCTATATCGATGCCCAGGGGCGCGAGGTAGAGCAGCCAGCGGAGCTGGTGATCCTGGCGGCGTTCCAGTTCAACAACGTTCGCCTGATGCTGCTTTCCGGCATTGGCAAGCCTTACGACCCGGTGAAGAACGAAGGTGTGGTTGGGCGTAACTTCGCCTACCAGAACATGGGGACGGTCAAGGCGTTCTTCGACAAGAGCACCTACACCAACAACTTTATCGGCGCGGGTGGCAATGGCATTGCCATTGACGACTTCAATGCCGACAACTTCGACCATGGCCCGCACGGCTTTGTCGGCGGCTCGCCGATGTGGGTGAACCAGGCCGGCAGCCGGCCGATTGCCGGCATCTCCAACCCGCCGGGCACGCCGGCCTGGGGCAGTGCCTGGAAGAAAGCCACAGCGGACTACTACACCCACCAGGTGTCGATGGACGCCCACGGCGCTCACCAGTCCTACCGTGGCAACTACCTGGACCTCGACCCCACGTACCGCGACGCCTACGGCCAGCCGCTGTTGCGCATGACCTTCGACTGGCAGGAGAACGACATCAAGATGAACCAGTTCATGGTCGGCAAGCTGAGCAAGATCGCCCAGGCGATGAACCCCAAGGCCATTGCCGTGCTGGGCAAGCAGGTGAAGGATCACTTCAACACCGCCAGTTACCAGACCACCCACCTGAATGGCGGCGCGATCATGGGCACCGACCCGAAAACCAGTGCACTGAACCGCTACCTGCAAAGCTGGGACGTGCACAACGTGTTCGTCCCGGGCGCTTCGGCGTTCCCGCAGGGGTTGGGGTACAACCCGACCGGGCTGGTGGCCGCGCTGACCTATTGGTCGGCCCGCGCCATCCGCGAGCAGTACCTGAAAAACCCCGGCCCGCTGGTTCAGGCCTGAGGAGCGATGAGCATGAAGACAATGTTGATCGCAACCCTGCTGCTGGGTGCCGGTACGGCTGCGCAGGCGGCCACCCATGACGATGCGCAGGTGCGCCAAGGTGCATACCTGGCCCGCGCCGGTGACTGTGTGGCCTGCCACACCGCCAAGGGCGGCAAGCCTTTTGCCGGTGGCTTGCCGATGGAAACGCCAATCGGCACGGTGTATTCCACCAACATCACCCCGGCAGCCAGCGGCATTGGCCAGTACAGCTTCGAGGACTTCGACCAGGCGGTGCGCAAGGGTATCGGCAAGGACGGCAGCACCCTGTACCCGGCCATGCCGTATCCGTCATATGCACGGGTCAGCGAGCAGGACATGCAGGCGCTGTACGCCTACTTCATGAAGGGCGTGGAGCCGGTCGAGCAGCCGAACAAGGCCACCGACATTCCCTGGCCACTGAGCATGCGTTGGCCGCTGGCAATCTGGCGTGGCCTGTTCGCACCAGAGGCCAAGCCTTGGCAGGCCTCGGCGGCAGCCGACCCGGTGGTCAACCGTGGTGCGTACCTGGTCGAAGGGCTTGGGCATTGTGGCGCCTGCCATACGCCACGAGCGCTGACCATGCAGGAAAAAGCGCTGAGCCCTGCGGATGGCGAGCAGTTTCTGGCCGGCAGCGCTCCGCTGGACGGCTGGATTGCCAAGAACCTGCGTGGCGATCACCAGGACGGGCTGGGTAGCTGGAGCGAGGCGCAGCTGGTGCAGTTCCTCAAGACTGGGCGCAGCGATCGCAGCGCCGTGTTCGGCGGCATGAGCGACGTGGTCGAGCACAGCATGCAGCACATGACGGATGCCGACCTGACCGCGATCGCCCGCTACCTGAAGACCTTGCCGCCGAGCAACCCCGACGACCAGCCGCACGTCTACGACAAGCAGGTGGCGCAGGCGCTGTGGAGCGGTGATGACAGCAAGCCTGGGGCTGCGGTGTACATCGACAATTGCGCGGCCTGCCACCGCACCGATGGCCAGGGCTACACCCGAGTGTTCCCAGCGCTGGCCGGTAACCCTGTGGTGCAAACCACGGATGCCACATCGTTGATCCATGTGGTGTTGGCGGGGGGCACGGTACCGGCAACGCATACCGCGCCATCGAACTTCACCATGCCAGCGTTCGGTTGGCGCCTGAGTGACCAGGAGATTGCCGAGGTGGTGAATTTCATTCGCAGCAGCTGGGGTAACCAGGGCGGCGCCGTTACGGCCAGTGATGTGAAGTCGCTTCGCTGACCTCTTACGTGCATCCTGATGCATTGGGGGGGCGGGGTTAACCCGCTCCCTTATTCTGCGTCTTAAAATTACTGTTATATCAGTATCTTAAGTAACTTATATAATCTCGAATATCATATCGGCTTCAACATTACTGACTAACGGTATGTTGACGAATTGCCACAGATTTGCTGTATTGAAACCGGTTTCATCGCAATCACAATAATCACAAGGACAACCCATGACCGACGCGCCTGCCCATGCCCGCGAACGGGTCACCATCAGCGAAGTAGCGCGTATCGCTGGCGTTTCCAAAGCCACCGTCTCCCGTTACATCGGTGGCGATCGTCAATTGCTGGCCGACGCTACCGCCAAGCGCCTGGAAGAGGTCATCGAGCGCCTCGGCTACCGCCCCAACCAGATGGCCCGCGGCCTCAAGCGCGGCCAGACGCGACTGATCGGCATGCTGGTAGCCGATATTCTCAACCCCTATTCAGTGGCCGTGATGCATGGTGTGGAAACCGCCTGCCGTCAGCACGGTTACAGCCTGGTGGTGTGCAACACCAACCGTGACGACGAGCAGGAACGTCACCACTTGGAGGCCCTGCAGAGCTACAACGTCGAAGGGTTGATCGTGAACACCCTGGGTCATCACCCCGGTGAACTGCTCAACCTGCAGCGTGACATCCCCATGGTGTTGGTCGACCGCCAGTTGCCCGAACTGAACGTGGACCTGGTCGGCCTGGACAATGCCGACGCGGTCGAGCAGGCCCTCGAACACCTGCAGGCCCAAGGCTACCGCGATATCCTGGCAGTCAGTGAACCCCTCGATGGCACCAGCTCACGCCTGGAGCGGGTGCAGGCGTTCGGCGCGTCGGTCAGCCGCCGGCCCGGCATGCGTCAGCAAGTACTGGAAACCAGCACGGGGCTGCAGGGCCAGCTGGCTTCGTTTCTCGCCCGCCATAGCCATGGCCCACAAGCCATCTTCACCTTCAACGGCGTAGCGACCTTGGCGGTAACCCGGGCCTTGCAAGAGGCCGGGTGCAACTTGTTTGCCGACGTCGGGTTGATCGCCCTCGACGACCTGGACTGGTACCCCTTGGTTGGCAAAGGCATCACTGCACTGGCCCAGCCTACCGAACGCATCGGTGAGGCGGCTTTCGAAAGCCTGCTCGGCCGCCTTCGCGGCGACAGCGGGGCAGCGCGGCGCATCGACTTCAAGGCCGACCTGATCATCCGCGGCTCAACCCAACCCCAGTAAGCAACGGCAGGCCTGTGTCCGCCGCTGCCGATCAAAAATGAAACCGGTTTCATAAGGATAAGAACAATGCACCCGAACCCCGTTTCCATCAGCCTTTCCAGCTACGGTGCCGACTTTGTACGGCAACGTGGCCAAGAGCAGTTCCTGGACTTGCTGGCAGCCGCTGGCGTTAGCCGAGTGGAATTGCGCGAAGAACTGTTCGCCAGTGCACCTGACGCATCCGCCCTGGGTGCGGTCATTGCCGCATTGCACCTGGAGTGCCTGTATTCGACACCCCTTGAACTGTGGACCACGCAAGGCATGCCCGATCCACTCCTGGTCTACAAGCTGGAAATCGCCCGAGCGCTTGGCGCGGTGGCGCTGAAGGTTTCCCTGGGCCATTTCAATGAGCGCTGCGATATGGCAGCCCTGGCGGCAGTGCTGCCGGCACATGGGCCGCTGCTGCTGGTTGAAAACGATCAGACCACCCAAGGAGGCAGGATCGAACCCCTGGTGGAGTTTTTCCAGAATGCCGAGCAGTTACGGCTGCGCCTGGGGATGACGTTCGATATCGGTAACTGGCAGTGGCAGGGTGAGGCTGCGGGGCAAGCCGCACGGCAACTTGGCCGTTGGGTGCAGTACGTGCACTGCAAGGCTGTGCAGCGCCGGGCCGATGGCCGCCTGGTTGCCATACCGCCCCAGGCGGCGGACCTACACGAATGGGCAACGCTGCTGGCCGAGTTCGCGCCTGGCGTGGTACGCGCCGTCGAGTACCCCTTGGTTGGCGAAGACCTGCTGGCGCTGACCCGCGCCCAGGTGCGTAGCCTGTCTGCGCTGGGCGCGGAGCAGGAGGTGGCCCATGCATGAGCATGACGTGCTGTGTTTCGGCGAGACCATGGCCATGTTCGTTGCCGAGCAAACCGGCGACCTGGCCAGTGTCGAGCAGTTTGGCAAACGCATCGCCGGTGCGGACAGCAACGTGGCCATCGGCCTGGCGCGGCTGGGTTTCAACGTGCGCTGGCTGAGCCGGGTAGGTGACGATTCGCTGGGCCGTTTCGTGCTCGACAGCTTGCGCCGCGAAGGCCTGGACTGTTCCGGCGTGGAGGTGGACGCCAGCTACCCCACCGGTTTTCAGCTCAAGGCCCGCTGCGATGATGGCAGCGACCCGTCGGTGGAGTACTTCCGCCGTGGCTCGGCAGCCCGTCGGCTGTCGCCAGCGCTAATTCATTCAGACGTGCTGCAAGCACGCCATCTGCACGCCACCGGCATTCCGCCGGCGCTGTCGGACAGTTGCCGGGCGCTGTCCCACGCGCTGCTGGACGCCATGCGCGCAGCGGGGCGCAGTATTTCGTTCGACCCCAACCTGCGCCCCTCGCTGTGGCCTGATCAAAGCAGCATGGTGCGCGAAATCAATGCCCTGGCGACCAAGGCCGACTGGGTTCTACCGGGCCTGGAAGAGGGGCGGTTGCTGACTGGCCAGCAAACACCGGCGGACATCGCCGCATTCTACCTTGACCAAGGGGTTGAGCTGGTCGTCATCAAACTGGGCGAGGCCGGCGCCTACTTTCGCAGCGCCAAGGGCGAAGGGCAGGTAGCGGCGGTGCCGGTCAGCCATGTGGTGGATACCGTTGGTGCCGGCGATGCCTTTGCCGTCGGCGTGCTCAGTGCGCTGCTGGAGGGCCGTGCAGTGGCTGAGGCCGTGGCGCGTGGTAACTGGTGCGGCAGCCGTGCCGTGCAATCGCGGGGCGACATGGAAGGGTTGCCGCTGCGCCACGAGCTGGAGGCCCACAACCTGCGCAGAAGCGCTTGACCCAACCAACCCCGAATCACCTGTTGCAACAAAAACAACAAGCTCAGGAGAAACAAACCATGCAAAGCCCAAGCCTGGCACCTCGCCGTTGGTGGTACATCATCCCAATCGTGTTCTTCACTTATAGCCTGGCGTACCTGGACCGCGCCAATTACGGTTTCGCCGCCGCCTCTGGCATGGCCGACGACCTGCAAATCACTCCCGTGCTGTCTTCGCTGCTGGGTGCGCTGTTCTTTCTCGGTTACTTCTTCTTCCAGGTACCCGGTGCCATCTACGCCGAAAAGCGCAGTGTGAAGAAGCTGATCTTCGTCTGCCTGATCCTTTGGGGCGGCCTTGCCACGCTTACCGGCATGGTCAGCAACGTCTACATGCTGATCGGAATCCGCTTCCTGCTTGGGGTGGTGGAGGCGGCGGTCATGCCGGCAATGCTGGTGTACCTGTGCCATTGGTTCACCCGTGCCGAGCGCTCGCGTGCCAATACCTTTCTGATGCTCGGCAACCCGGTGACCATCTTGTGGATGTCGGTGGTGTCGGGGTACCTGATCAAACATTACGACTGGCGCTGGATGTTCATCATCGAAGGCCTGCCAGCTGTGATCTGGGCGTTCTTCTGGTGGCGCCTGGTGGATGACCGCCCGGCCCAGGTCAACTGGCTGAGCGCACAGGAAAAGGCCGCCCTTGCGCAAGCACTGGCCGCCGAGCAGCAGGGCATCAAGCCAGTGAAAAACTACCGCGAGGCGTTCCGCTCGCCGCAGGTGATCATCCTGGCGCTGCAGTACTTCTGCTGGAGTATTGGCGTGTATGGCTTCGTGCTGTGGCTGCCGTCGATTCTCAAGCAAGCGGCGAACGTCGATATCGTGCAGGCCGGCTGGCTGGCCTCGGTGCCGTACCTGGCAGCGGTGCTGGCGATGGTGGGCGTGTCCTGGGCGTCCGACCGCCTGCAAAAACGCAAGCGTTTCGTCTGGCCGCCACTGCTGATTGCCGCCGTGGCGTTCTATGGCTCGTATGCCTTGGGCACTGAGCACTTCTGGCTGTCGTATACGTTGCTGGTGGTCGCCGGCGCCTGCATGTACGCACCCTATGGCCCGTTCTTCGCGATCGTGCCCGAGATCCTGCCGGCCAACGTCGCAGGCGGTGCCATGGCGCTGATCAACAGCATGGGCGCGCTGGGCTCGTTCGGTGGCTCGTGGCTGGTGGGCTACCTCAATGGTGCAACAGGTGGGCCTGGCGCCTCTTACCTGTTCATGTGTGGTGCGCTGCTGAGCGCAGTGGCGCTTACCGCTGCACTCAATACTTCCCAAATGTCTGGCCGGGCAAAGCGCGATAGCGCGCAACTGGCCGTGAACCCTTAGGACACTTGCAATGAAGAAGCGAATTGTTCTGTATAAACGCCTGCCCGCTGACTTGATGGCACGCCTGCAAGCGCGCGTTGAGGTGACCTGGGTAGATACGGCCCAGCCCGATGGCCTGGCCCGCTTGCGCGATGCGTTGCCGGGCGCGCACGGGTTGCTCGGGGCCAGTGTGCGCCTGGATGCCAGCCTGCTTGACCTGGCGCCTCAGCTGGAAGTGGTGTCCAGCGTTTCGGTGGGCGTGGACAACTACGATGTTGCCGAACTCAGCCGCCGTGGTGTGAAGCTGACCAACACGCCCGACGTGTTGACCGAAACCACCGCCGACACCGGCTTTGCCCTGCTCCTGGCCACCGCCAGGCGGGTGGTGGAGCTGGCGAACTGGGTGCGTGATGGCCATTGGCAGGCCAACCTGGGGCCTGCACATTTTGGCAGTGATGTGCACGGCAAGACGCTGGGCATCGTCGGCATGGGCCGCATCGGCGAGGCCTTGGCCCGGCGCGCATCCGCCGGCTTTGGCATGCGTGTGCTGTACCACAGCCAGCGCCCCAAGCCCGAGGTGGAGGCACGCTATGGCGCAAGCAAATGCAGCCTGGATGCCTTGTTGCAGCAGGCGGATTTCGTTTGCCTGACGGTGCCGCTGAACGCCAGCACCGAAGGCCTGATTGGCACACGGGAACTGGCGTTGATGAAGCCCGAAGCAATCCTGGTGAACATCTCGCGTGGGCGTGTGGTGGATGAACAAGCGCTGATCGAAGCGCTGCGGAACCGGCGCATTCGCGGCGCGGGGCTTGATGTGTTCGTGCAGGAGCCGCTGGCGACAGACTCGCCGCTATTGCAGCTCGATAACGTCGTAGCGACCCCGCATATCGGCTCAGCGACCGAGGAAACCCGCCAGGCCATGGCGCGTTGCGCGGTGGACAACCTGCTCAGCGCGCTGGCCGGTGAGCGGCCGTTGAACCTGGTCAACGGCTAGCGCGAACCCTGGTACTTGCACAAGGCCGCTCACACAAGTGAAGGCCCCGCAAGTCAAGTCATCGGCAGTTACCCGCCTTGCGGTAGCCCGCTGCCTGCGCTTCACCTTCGGTGGCGAACGTAACCTGGTTCTTCGCCGCCACCTGGTTGTAGCCCGGGCAGCCAACCGACAGGTGATAGACATGGCTGTTGCGGTTGCCTAGCACAGCCCCGACCGACTCGGCGCTGGCCAGGCTCGGTTTGGCCTCTGCCTTGGCGGCTTTCACTGGCACCGCTTGCACCACGCCGCTGCCAACCGGCTTGTAGTCGGCCGTCCACTTGCGTTCCCCGCTTACGAACGGGTTGGCATGCCCCATGATCGCGGCAATACGCCGGTCGCGTTCTTTCTCCCAGGCCGACACCGGGTGTTGCTTGTCCCAGGCCATCAGCAGCTGTTGCTGCTGGCGCGACATGCTCAGCTGGTAGCGGTCGAACATGTAGAACGTGGTGCGGGCCACCAGGCCTTTGACTTCATCACGCGGTTCGGCGGCGCGCTGGACGAAATCGACCTTGGTGCTGCATTGGCCGTATTCACCTGCATTGCCAGCCACCATGCCGTAGTTGAAGTTGCTGCGGTCACCGTTGACCTCGCCCACGGCCGGGTACAGGTTGAACAGGTCGGCCTCCATGGCGCGGAATACCGGGTCGTTGTCCACGCAATGTTCGCGGCCACCGTTCTTCCAGCACTGGCGCTGGTTGCCGAAGGTGTAGGCGGGCACGATGTGCTCCCACTCGGTACGCTCGGCGCGGTTCTGCTGCTTGCGTGTCTGGTAACCGCACGAGGCGGCATCGATACGCCCGCCGGACTTGCCCACCCAGGTCCACTTGCAACCGCAGTACAGGTCGCCCATGGCACTGCTGGCTTGGTCCAGGTACACCTTCTGCTTGGCCACCACCTTGGCTTCGGTGAAGGTTGCCGGCGGATTGGCCAGGGCGGGCAGGGTAAAGGAAAACAATAAGGTTACGGCGTAAAGCAGTGATTTCATGGAGAAAACATATTTCAGATTGGGGCGCGCATTGTAATGCTTTCCCCGTTGCAGGCCAGCTCGCGAAGCCATACCAGTGGTCGGCCAGGGTGTTCGCTGGCCATGAGGCTGAAGGTGGCTGAGTCGAGCATGTCGCGCACCTGGGTGCTCATGCGCAACAGGCGCTCGATGAAACCGGCTGTGACGGTGCCGTAGTCTTCCAGGGAAACACCGCTTTGGTTGTGCTGGATTGCCAAGTGGTAGTGGCTCACCCCGGCACCGTCGCCACTGCCGCCCAGGACCACGGTGAAACGTGGGCCGAGCAGGCTGGCCAGGCGCTGTTGGACCAGGTCGAGCAGTGCCAGCGGTATTTCATCGTGCCGCAGTGTGGTGGGGAAGCAAGGGGTGAAGGGAGGCATGAGTGTGTCCTGCTGGGCGGGGTTCGAGTGCAGGTCAGCTTAGGCAATGTGACTGTCAACTTGGGTTAAGCGAGGGTAAAAGCGGGTAATGCTCCAGAGCGCTTCGCGGTCCCTGTAGGACCGCGCAGGACGCTTGCCTTGCCGGCTTCAGAATGTCTGCCCCAGGGAGAACTGGAAAATCTGGGTCTCGGCGTTATCCGGCTTTTTCAACGGCGCCGCCAGGCTGAAGCTCAGCGGCCCCATCGGGCTGTACCAGGTCACGCCAACCCCCAGCGACACGGCCATCTGCGCCAGGTCGACGCTGCCACAGCCTTGGGTGGTGGACAGGTAGCAGGTGTCGGCATACACATTGCCCGCATCGACGAACAATGAGCTGCGCAGCTGGCTCTGGTCCTTCACGAACGGCAACGGGAAAATGTACTCGGCACCGCCGGTGATCAGGATATTGCCCCCCAGCACATCGGTGTCTCGGTCGGAGTAGTAAGCCTGGCCTGAGCTTGCATAAGCACCGGTGGCCGGGGTGTTGCGTGGGCCGAGGGTGCCGCCCTTGAACCCACGCACCGAACCCTGGCCACCTGCGGTGTAGCTTTCATAGAACGGCAAGCCGTCGGTGGAGCCGTAGCCATTGCCATAGCCCAGGCTGGTGTGCAGGCGCAGTGCGGTGTTGTTGGTCACCGGCAAGTAGGCCTGGCCGTTGTAGTCCAGCTTGTAGAATGACAGGTCGCTGCCTGGGGTGGTGGCCATCAGCGTCAGGCTCTGCGAGTGGCCACGGGTGGCCAGTACGCCTTTATTGAGGGTGGATTCCGACCAGCCGATCGAGGCCTTGAGGTTGTTGAAACTCTTGCCCTCGCGGGAAATGAAGTCGTAGATCTCGTCGGCGCTGTAGGTGCCCGGCGAAAGGTCGTCGTGCTGCAGGGTGAGGCCGTAGCTCAGGCGCGAAGTTTCGCTGATCGGGTAGCCAAAGCTGACCCCGGCGCCGTAGCTGTTGATCGCATAATACGAAACGCCATCGTCGTAGTAATCGCTGTAGTCGGTGCTGTTGTAGAACAGGTTGTAGCCCAGGCTGACCCCGTCGGCGGTGAAGTAGGGGTCGGTGAAACCGAAGTTGTACTTGGTCTGGTATTCGCTGCGCGTCAGGCCGATCGCCACCTTGTTACCGGTACCGAGGAAGTTGCTCTGGCTGATCGAACCACCGAGGATCAGGCCGGCGCTCTGGGCGAAACCGACGCTGGCGGTGATCGAGCCGGAGGCCTGCTCTTCGACGCTGTAGTTGACGTCGACCTGGTCGTCGGTGCCAGCTACCTGCGGGGTCTCGACGTTGACTTCCTTGAAGAA
>NZ_BCBI01000016.1:0-101082 GCF_001320565.1 Pseudomonas sp. NBRC 111132 | reverse complement strand
AAGGCATGACTGGGAACACGCGCATCAATGGCTAAGGTATTCGCAATCGCGAACCAGAAAGGTGGTGTAGGCAAGACCACCACCTGTATCAATCTCGCCGCCTCGCTGGCCGCGACCAAGCGTCGTGTGCTGCTGATCGACCTCGATCCGCAAGGCAACGCCACCATGGGCAGCGGCGTGGACAAGCACGAGCTCGAGCACTCGGTCTACGACCTGCTCATCGGGGAATGCGACCTGGCCCAGGCCATGCATTACTCCGAACACGGAGGCTTCCAGCTGCTGCCGGCCAACCGCGACCTGACCGCCGCCGAAGTGGTGCTGCTGGAAATGCAGGTCAAGGAGAGCCGCCTGCGCAACGCCCTGGCACCCATCCGTGAGAACTATGACTACATCCTCATCGACTGCCCGCCGTCGCTGTCGATGCTCACGCTCAACGCCCTGGTCGCGTCCGATGGCGTGATTATCCCCATGCAGTGCGAGTACTACGCACTGGAAGGTCTCAGCGACCTTGTGGATAACATCAAGCGCATCGCCGCCCGGTTGAACCCGGAGCTGAAGATCGAGGGCCTGCTGCGGACCATGTACGATCCGCGCCTTAGCCTGAACAACGATGTTTCGGCGCAGCTGAAAGAGCATTTTGGCCCGCAGCTGTACGACACGGTCATTCCGCGCAACATTCGCCTGGCCGAGGCCCCCAGCTTCGGCATGCCGGCCCTGGCTTACGACAAGCAATCGCGCGGCGCGCTGGCGTATCTGGCCCTTGCTGGGGAACTGGTTCGCCGTCAACGCCGTCAATCACGCACTGCACAAACAACTTAAGGAATCCGTATGGCCGTCAAGAAACGGGGTCTCGGACGTGGGTTGGATGCACTGCTCAGTGGTCCTTCCGTCAGCGCGCTCGAAGAGCAGGCTGTGAAGATCGACCAGAAAGAACTGCAACACCTGCCGGTCGAGTTGATCCAGCGTGGCAAGTACCAGCCACGCCGGGACATGGACCCGGAGGCGCTGGAAGAGCTTGCGCACTCGATTCGCACTCATGGCGTGATGCAGCCGATCGTGGTCCGCCCGATCGGCGACAACCGTTACGAGATCATCGCCGGCGAGCGCCGTTGGCGCGCCACCCAGCAGGCCGGCCTGGACACGATCCCGGCCATGGTCCGCGAAGTGCCAGACGAAGCCGCCATCGCCATGGCGCTGATCGAGAACATCCAGCGCGAAGACCTCAACCCGCTGGAAGAGGCCATGGCCCTGCAGCGGCTGCAGCAGGAATTCGAGCTCACCCAGCAACAGGTGGCTGACGCCGTGGGCAAATCGCGGGTAACCGTGGCCAACTTGCTGCGCCTGATTACCTTGCCCGAAGCGATCAAGACCATGCTCGCCCATGGCGATCTGGAGATGGGCCATGCCCGTGCATTGCTCGGTCTGGACGAAAGCCGTCAGGAGGAGGGGGCGCGTCATGTTGTCGCACGTGGCCTCACCGTGCGCCAAACCGAGGCATTGGTTCGCCAATGGCTCAGCGACAAACCTGATCCGGTCGAACAGAGCAAACCTGATCCGGATATCGCACGCCTTGAACAGCGGCTCGCAGAGCGCCTGGGCTCCGCCGTGCAGATCCGTCATGGCAACAAGGGAAAAGGCCAATTGGTTATTCGCTACAACTCGCTTGACGAGTTGCAAGGCGTGCTTTCTCACATCCGCTGAAACAATTGCTGTTGTAGCGCGCAGTCGGAAATCACTACCGAAGAGTTGAATAGGGGTTAATCCACCCCTATACTCTGCGCGCATTTTGTCGGCACAAATTATGCCAAGTCATAACTGACTTGTTGGTCGACTTCCGAGGAGCAGTTGTGATGGAAATCCGCACGCCAAACCGCCTGCCTTTCCATCGCTGGGCGGTTTTTCCGGTACTGCTGGCTCAATTCGTCGTACTGCTGCTGGCAACCTTGGTGTTGTGGCAGTGGAAAGGGGCGGTCAGTGGATATTCAGGCCTTTGCGGAGGTTTGATTGCCTGGCTGCCCAATGTGTATTTCGCCTGGAAGGCTTTTCGCTTCAGCGGGGCTCGGGCGGCACAAGCCATCGTCAAGTCGTTTTACGCTGGCGAGGCAGGCAAGATGATTTTGACGGCAGTGCTTTTTGCACTGACCTTCGCAGGAGTGAAGCCACTGGCGCCGTTAGCAGTATTCGGCGTCTTCGTGTTGACCCTTTTGGTCAGCTGGTTCGCGCCCCTGCTGATGAATAAAAGACTTTCGAGACCTTAGGGCGTTTGAGGCAACCATGGCAGCAGAAACCGCTTCGGGCTATATCCAGCACCACTTGCAGAACCTGACCTACGGTCAACTACCAGACGGCAGCTGGGGCTTCGCCCATTCGGCTGCAGAAGCCAAGGCAATGGGCTTCTGGGCGTTCCACCTGGACACCCTGGGTTGGTCCGTCGCGCTGGGTCTGATCTTCCTGTTCATCTTCCGCATGGCGGCCAAGAAGGCGACTTCCGGCCAGCCTGGCGGCCTGCAGAACTTCGTTGAAGTGATGGTGGACTTCGTCAACGGCAGCGTGAAGGACTCCTTCCACGGCCGTAGCCCGGTGATTGCACCGCTGGCGCTGACCATTTTCGTCTGGGTATTCCTGATGAACGCCGTCGACCTGGTACCGGTCGACTGGATTCCTCAGCTGGCCATCCTGATCTCCGGTGACCCGCACATTCCGTTCCGCGCCGTGTCGACCACCGACCCGAACGCGACCCTGGCCATGGCCTTCTGCGTGTTCGCCCTGATCATCTTCTACAGCATCAAGGTCAAGGGCCTGGGCGGCTTCATCGGTGAGCTGACCCTGCACCCGTTCGGCAGCAAGAACATCTTCGTGCAGATCCTGCTGATTCCGGTCAACTTCCTGCTGGAATTCGTCACCCTGATCGCCAAGCCGATCTCGCTGGCACTGCGTCTGTTCGGCAACATGTATGCCGGCGAGCTGGTGTTCATCCTGATCGCTGTAATGTTCGGCTCCGGCCTGCTGTGGCTCAGCGGCCTGGGTGTGGTGCTGCAATGGGCGTGGGCTGTGTTCCACATCCTGATCATCACCCTGCAAGCTTTCATCTTCATGATGCTGACCATCGTCTACCTGTCGATGGCCCACGAAGATAACCATTAAGACCGCCTGGCGTGTCTGATAGCCTTCCCCGCCTGTTCGGGGGGAGGGCTTAAAAAGTCCGCAAGGGCATGCTGTACCAAACGATTTGTTTTACCGCTTCAAACTAAAAACCTAACCAATACGACGTAAAAGTCGGGAGGAAAGATGGAAACTGTAGTTGGTCTGACCGCTATCGCTGTTGCTCTGCTGATCGGCCTGGGTGCTCTGGGTACCGCCATTGGTTTCGGCCTGCTGGGCGGCAAATTCCTGGAAGGCGCTGCTCGTCAGCCAGAAATGGTTCCGATGCTGCAGGTCAAAATGTTCATCGTTGCCGGTCTGCTCGACGCCGTAACCATGATCGGTGTTGGTATCGCTCTGTTCTTCACCTTCGCGAATCCGTTCGTTGGTCAGATCGCCGGCTAATCACTCGTCACCACGAGTTGATGGCTGTATGAATAAAGACCGAGCGAGGTGTTGGCGTGAACATTAATGCAACCCTGATTGGCCAATCCGTTGCTTTTCTGATTTTTGTACTCTTCTGCATGAAGTATGTATGGCCTCCGGTCATCACTGCCCTGCAAGAGCGCCAAAAGAAGATTGCCGACGGCTTGGACGCTGCCAACCGCGCAGCTCGCGACCTGGAGCTGGCCCAAGAGAAAGCGGGTCAGCAACTGCGTGAAGCTAAAGCACAGGCAGCCGAAATCATTGAGCAAAGCAAGAAGCGCGCTGCTCAGCTTGTCGAGGAAGCCCGTGACCAGGCCCGCGTCGAAGCTGACCGTGTGAAGGCTCAGGCTCTGGCCGAGATCGAACAGGAACTGAACAGCGCTAAAGACGCCCTGCGTGCCCAAGTGGGTGCTCTGGCTGTTGGTGGTGCTGAAAAGATCCTTGGCGCCACAATCGATCAAAACGCGCATGCGGAGCTGGTTAACAAACTGGCCGCTGAAATTTAAGCGAGGGCGATCATGGCAGAACTGACCACGTTGGCCCGACCTTACGCTAAGGCTGCCTTTGAGCATGCCCAGGCCCATCAGCAACTGGCCAATTGGTCAGCCATGCTCGGCCTGGCTGCTGCGGTGTCGCAAGACGACACCATGCAGCGCCTGCTCAAGGCCCCGCGACTGACGAGCGCAGAAAAGGCCGCCACGTTCATTGACGTGTGCGGTGACAAGTTCAATGCACAGGCACAGAATTTCATTCATGTTGCCGCGGAAAACGACCGTCTCCTGCTTCTGCCGGAGATTGCCGCTCTGTTCGACCTGTACAAGGCCGAGCAAGAGAAATCCGTGGACGTGGAAGTCACCAGTGCCTTCGCGTTGAACCAAGAACAGCAAGACAAACTCGCCAAGGTTCTCAGTGCACGGTTAGGCCAGGAAGTGCGCCTGCACGCGTCGGAGGATGCCAGCCTGATTGGCGGCGTCGTCATCCGCGCTGGTGACCTGGTAATCGATGGCTCTGTTCGCGGCAAGATCGCGAAACTGGCCGAAGCATTGAAATCTTGAGTTTGAAGGGGCAGCAGAGCAATGCAGCAACTCAATCCTTCCGAAATTAGTGAAATCATCAAGGGCCGCATCGACAACCTCGATGTGAGCTCCCAAGCCCGTAACGAAGGTACCGTTGTTTCGGTTTCCGACGGTATCGTGCGGATCCACGGTCTGGCCGACGTCATGTACGGCGAAATGATCGAGTTCCCGGGCGGCGTCTACGGCATGGCCCTGAACCTGGAGCAAGACTCCGTAGGTGCAGTGATCCTGGGTGCATACGACACCCTCGCCGAAGGCATGAGCGCCAAGTGCACCGGCCGCATCCTGGAAGTTCCGGTTGGTAAGGAACTGCTGGGTCGCGTCGTCGACGCACTGGGCAACCCGATCGACGGCAAAGGTCCTCTGGGCAACACCCAGACCGACGCGGTCGAAAAAGTTGCTCCAGGCGTGATCTGGCGTAAGTCGGTAGACCAGCCTGTACAGACTGGCTACAAATCCGTCGACGCCATGATCCCAGTCGGCCGTGGCCAGCGTGAGCTGATCATTGGCGACCGTCAGATCGGCAAGACCGCCATGGCCATCGACGCCATCATCAACCAGAAAGACTCCGGTATTTTCTGTGTTTATGTTGCTGTCGGCCAGAAGCGTTCCACCGTTGCCAACATCGTTCGCAAGCTGGAAGAAAACGGCGCCCTGGCCAACACCATCGTGGTAGTTGCCAGTGCTTCGGAATCCGCCGCACTGCAATTCCTGGCGCCATACGCCGGTTGCACCATGGGCGAGTTCTTCCGTGACCGCGGTGAAGACGCCCTGATCGTTTACGATGACCTGTCCAAGCAGGCCGTTGCCTACCGTCAGATCTCCCTGCTGCTGCGCCGTCCACCAGGACGTGAAGCGTACCCAGGCGACGTGTTCTATCTCCACTCCCGTCTGCTGGAGCGTGCATCGCGCGTTTCGGAAGAATACGTCGAGAAGTTCACCAACGGCGCTGTGACTGGCAAAACCGGTTCCCTGACCGCTCTGCCGATCATCGAAACCCAGGCTGGCGACGTTTCCGCGTTCGTTCCGACCAACGTGATTTCCATCACCGACGGTCAGATCTTCCTGGAATCGGCCATGTTCAACTCGGGCATCCGCCCTGCAGTGAACGCCGGTGTTTCGGTATCCCGTGTAGGTGGTGCCGCTCAGACCAAGATCATCAAGAAGCTGTCCGGTGGTATTCGTACCGCACTGGCTCAGTACCGTGAACTGGCTGCATTCGCCCAGTTCGCTTCCGATCTGGACGAAGCGACCCGCAAGCAGCTGGAGCATGGTCAGCGCGTAACCGAGCTGATGAAGCAGAAGCAGTACGCGCCGATGTCCATCGCGGACATGGCTCTGTCGCTGTACGCCGCTGAGCGTGGCTTCCTGACCGACGTAGAAGTCTCCAAGATCGGCAGCTTCGAGCAAGCACTGATCGCCTTCTTCAACCGTGATCACGCTGAACTGATGGCGAAGATCAACGTGAAGGGTGACTTCAACGACGAAATCGACGCAGGCCTGAAAGCCGGTATCGAGAAGTTCAAGGCCACCCAGACCTGGTAAGCCGCAGCGGGGGCTCTGGCCCCCGCTTGCTAACCTGATAGGTGATACATGGCAGGCGCAAAAGAGATTCGCAGTAAGATTGCGAGCATCAAAAGCACGCAAAAAATTACCAGCGCCATGGAGAAAGTGGCGGTCAGCAAGATGCGCAGGGCACAACTGCGCATGGCTGCTAGCCGTCCTTACGCGGAGCGTATCCGCCAGGTGATCGGTCATCTGGCCAACGCCAACCCGGAATACCGTCACCCGTTCATGATCGAGCGCCCTGTAAAGCGCGCCGGTTATATCGTGGTGAGCAGTGACCGTGGTCTGTGCGGTGGCTTGAATACCAACCTGTTCAAGGCCCTGGTCAAGGACATGAACGAAAACCGCGAACAGGGCGTGGAAATCGACCTGTGCGTGATCGGCAGCAAGGGTGCGACTTTCTTCCGCATCTTTGGCGGTAACGTCGTAGCCGCGATCAGCCACCTGGGCGAAGAGCCATCGATCAACGATTTGATCGGCTCCGTCAAAGTGATGCTGGACGCCTACCTCGACGGCCGTATCGATCGCCTCTCGGTGGTTTCGAACAAGTTCATCAACACCATGACCCAGAAGCCAACGGTCGAGCAATTGGTACCGTTGGTGGCAACCCCGGATCAGGATCTCAAGCATCACTGGGATTACTTGTACGAACCCGACGCAAAAGAGCTGCTGGACGGCTTGATGGTGCGTTACGTGGAGTCGCAGGTGTACCAGGCGGTGGTCGAGAACAACGCTGCTGAACAAGCGGCCCGGATGATCGCCATGAAGAACGCCACAGACAACGCCGGTGATTTGATCAAAGAGCTTCAGTTGATCTACAACAAGGCGCGTCAGGCTGCGATCACCCAGGAGATCTCGGAAATCGTCGGCGGCGCTGCCGCGGTTTAACGGTTCACATATTCAGAGGATCCAGCTATGAGTAGCGGACGTATCGTTCAAATCATCGGCGCCGTCATCGACGTGGAATTCCCACGTGACGTCGTGCCGAGTGTATACAACGCGCTGAAAGTACAAGGCGCGGAAACCACCCTGGAAGTTCAGCAGCAGCTGGGCGACGGCGTGGTTCGTACCATTGCGATGGGCTCGACCGAAGGCCTGAAGCGTGGTCTGGATGTCGTCGACACCGGCGCTGCCATTTCCGTTCCAGTTGGTAAGGCCACTCTGGGCCGTATCATGGACGTACTGGGCAACCCGATCGACGAAGCCGGCCCGATCGGCGAAGAAGAGCGTCGCGGTATCCACCAGCCAGCGCCTTCGTTCGCTGACCAGGCAGGTGGCAACGACCTGCTGGAAACCGGCATCAAGGTTATCGACCTGGTTTGCCCGTTCGCCAAGGGTGGTAAAGTTGGTCTGTTCGGTGGTGCCGGTGTCGGCAAGACCGTAAACATGATGGAACTGATCCGTAACATCGCCATGGAACACAGCGGTTACTCCGTGTTCGCTGGTGTGGGTGAGCGTACTCGTGAGGGTAACGACTTCTACCACGAGATGAAGGACTCCAACGTTCTCGACAAAGTAGCGCTGGTCTACGGTCAGATGAACGAGCCACCAGGAAACCGTCTGCGCGTAGCGCTGACCGGCCTGACCATGGCTGAGAAGTTCCGTGACGAAGGTAACGACGTTCTGCTGTTCGTCGACAACATCTATCGTTACACCCTGGCCGGTACTGAAGTATCCGCACTGCTGGGCCGTATGCCTTCGGCAGTAGGTTACCAGCCGACCCTGGCTGAAGAGATGGGCGTTCTGCAAGAGCGCATCACCTCCACCAAGGAAGGTTCGATCACCTCCGTACAGGCCGTATACGTACCTGCGGACGACTTGACCGACCCGTCGCCAGCGACCACCTTCGCCCACTTGGACGCCACCGTCGTTCTGTCCCGTGACATCGCCTCCCTGGGTATCTACCCAGCAGTCGACCCACTGGACTCGACTTCGCGCCAGCTGGACCCGAACGTGATCGGCAACGAGCACTACGACACCGCTCGTGGCGTTCAGTATGTTCTGCAGCGTTACAAAGAGCTGAAGGACATCATCGCGATCCTGGGTATGGACGAACTGTCCGAAGACGACAAGCAACTGGTAGCCCGCGCTCGTAAGATCCAGCGCTTCCTGTCGCAGCCGTTCTTCGTGGCCGAAGTCTTCACCGGTTCGCCAGGCAAGTACGTTTCCCTGAAAGACACCATCGCTGGCTTCAGCGGCATCCTCAAAGGTGACTACGACCACCTGCCAGAACAAGCGTTCTACATGGTCGGCAGCATCGACGAAGCGATCGAGAAAGCCAAGAAACTGTAATTCCTGCGCCCCGCAAGGGGCGCTATCAGGTTGAGGCAAACAGATGGCTATGACAGTCCATTGCGATATCGTCAGCGCGGAAGGAGAGATTTTCTCCGGCCTGGTCGAGATGGTAGTAGCGCACGGTAACCTGGGTGATCTTGGTATCGCTCCGGGCCACGCGCCGCTGATCACCAATCTCAAGCCTGGTCCGATCACGCTGACCAAGCAGGGTGGCACCCAAGAGGTGTTCTACATCTCTGGTGGCTTCCTCGAGGTTCAGCCGAACATGGTCAAGGTGCTTGCCGATACCGTGCAACGTGCTGCAGACCTGGATGAAGCGCAAGCTCAGGAAGCCCTCAAGGCTGCCGAGAACGCCCTGAATCTGAAAGGCGCGGACTTCGACTACGGTGCCGCCGCCGCACGTCTGGCCGAGGCCGCAGCCCAGCTGCGTACCGTTCAGCAAATGCGCAAAGGCAAGTAATTGGCCTTTGGCTGATCACTTCTATTGCGATTGAGTAAAAGGGTAGCCTCGGCTACCCTTTTTCTTTTTCTGTTTTCTCCCCCCGGTCTTTCACTGACCGCCCAGGATTGGTAGCCAGTAATGTCACTCGATATCGTTATTCTCGCCGCCGGCCAAGGTACCCGCATGCGCTCGGCGCTGCCCAAGGTGCTGCACCCGATAGCCGGCAACTCCATGCTCGGCCATGTTATCCACAGCGCACGTCAACTGCAGCCACAAGGTATTCACGTGGTCATTGGCCATGGCGCCGAGCTGGTTCGCGAGCGCCTGGCCGCTGACGACCTGAATTTCGTCATGCAGGATAAACAGCTGGGTACCGGCCATGCTGTTGCCCAGGCTTTGCCAGCGCTGACCGCCGATACCGTGCTGGTGCTGTACGGCGATGTGCCGTTGATCGAAGTGGAGACCCTGCAGCGTTTGTTGGCCAAAGCCAATGATCAGCAACTGGGCCTGCTTACGGTCACGCTCGAAGACCCGACCGGCTATGGTCGTATCGTGCGTGACGAGCAAGGCCAGGTGACTGCCATCGTTGAGCACAAGGACGCCAACGATGCACAGAAAGCCATCAAGGAAGGCAACACCGGTATTCTGGCGTTGCCAGCCGCGCGCCTGGCCGACTGGATGGGCCGCCTGTCGAACAACAACGCCCAGGGCGAGTACTACCTGACCGACGTCATCGCCATGGCGGTGGCTGACGGCCTGGTGGTGGCCACCGAGCAGCCACACGACCCGATGGAAGTGCAGGGCGCCAACGACCGTCGCCAGCTGTCCGAGCTGGAGCGTCACTACCAACTGCGTGAAGGCCGCCGCCTGATGGCCCAGGGCGTGACCCTGCGCGACCCGGCGCGCTTCGATGTACGGGGTGAAGTGACCGTTGGTCGTGACGTGCTCATCGACATCAACGTGATTCTCGAAGGCAAGGTGGTCATCGAGGACGATGTTCAGATCGGCCCTAACTGCGTCATCAAGAACACCACGCTGCGCAAAGGCGCGGTGGTCAAGGCCAACAGCCACCTCGAAGGCGCTGTGATGGGCGAGGGCAGCGATGCCGGCCCGTTCGCCCGCCTGCGCCCGGGCAGCGTACTGGACGCAAAGGCCCATGTGGGTAACTTCGTCGAACTGAAAAACGCACACCTGGGTGAAGGCGCCAAGGCCGGTCACCTGACTTACCTGGGCGATGCTGAAATCGGTGCGCGCACCAACATCGGCGCCGGCACCATCACCTGCAACTACGATGGCGCCAACAAGTTCAAGACGGTGATGGGCGAGGACGTGTTCATCGGTTCGAACAACTCGCTGGTGGCGCCTGTGGAAATCAAGGCCGGCGCGACCACCGCAGCCGGTTCGACCATTACCCAGACGGTTGAAGCTGGCGACCTGGCGGTGGCCCGTGCACGCCAGCGCAACATCTCGGGTTGGAAGCGCCCGGAGAAAACCAAGAAGAGCTGAGTTATTCACAGCTGTTTCGATCCAAAGCCGACCTATGTGAATAAGTCGGCTTTTTTATTGGGCTATTGGTAATCCCTTGTAGGAGCGGCCTTGTGTCGCGATGGGCCGCAACGCGGCCCCTTGGATTTCGAGGTGAACCTGAAATTGCCGGGGCTGCTTTGCAGCCCATCGCGACACAAGGCCGCTCCTACAGGGACCCTGCCAAAAGCAGAAGAAATTATCCACAGGGCAGCTACTGCTTGACGAGACGAGCGTCTTAGGTTTTGATTGCAACCATTATCTTTCGAAACGAAACTTAAGAGCTCATGTCGAAACGAAACACACCGCAGCGGCGGCACAACATCCTGGCTTTGCTCAGCGAGCAGGGCGAGGTGAGCGTGGACGCCTTGGCCAAGCGTTTCGAAACTTCGGAAGTGACCATTCGCAAAGACCTCGCCGCCCTCGAAACCAACGGCCTGTTGCTGCGCCGCTACGGCGGCGC
This sequence comes from Pseudomonas sp. NBRC 111132, assembly GCF_001320565.1. Classification (NCBI taxonomy): domain Bacteria; kingdom Pseudomonadati; phylum Pseudomonadota; class Gammaproteobacteria; order Pseudomonadales; family Pseudomonadaceae; genus Pseudomonas; species Pseudomonas sp. NBRC 111132. The sequence continues at coordinate 90,149 of NZ_BCBI01000016.1, read as the reverse complement.
GGTACCGGTGCCGCAAGAACTGCTCGGTGAGCCGGCCCAGCCTGTGTCTTCCTATAAGAAGGCCATTGCGCGTGCCGCCGTCGGGCGAATCCGCGAACATGCGCGCATCATCATCGACAGCGGCAGCACCACGGCAGCCATGATCCCCGAACTGGGGCGCCAGCCGGGCTTGGTAGTAATGACCAATTCGCTGAATGTAGCCCGTGCCATTTGCGACCTCGAACACGAGCCGGTACTGCTGATGACCGGTGGCACCTGGGACCCGCATTCCGAATCATTCCAGGGCCAAGTCGCCGAGCAGGTACTGCGCTCTTACGATTTCGACCAGCTGTTCATCGGTGCCGACGGCATCGACCTCGGCCGGGGTACTACTACCTTCAACGAGCTGCTTGGGCTCAGTCGGGTCATGGCCGAAGTTGCCCGTGAAGTGATCGTGATGGTCGAGTCGGACAAGGTGGGGCGCAAGATCCCTAACCTCGAGCTGCCCTGGGGCAGCGTACATACCCTTATTACAGATGAACGCCTGCCTGCAGCGGCACGCGAACAAATTCAAGCCCGCGGCATCAACCTGATCTGCGCCGCGATCAGCCAGGAGCAATAAAACATGTGTGGAATCGTTGGTGCCGTCGCCGAGCGCAATATCACAGCCATCCTGATCGAAGGCCTCAAGCGTCTTGAGTACCGCGGGTACGACAGCGCCGGCCTGGCGGTTCTCACCCAGAACGGTGAATTGCAGCGCCGCCGCCGCATTGGCAAGGTCAGCGAGCTGGAAGCTGCGGTTGCTGCTGAGCCACTGGCGGGCCAGCTGGGTATCGCCCACACCCGTTGGGCTACCCATGGTGCGCCGACCGAAGGCAACGCCCACCCGCACTTCTCGGGCGATGAAGTGGCTGTGGTGCACAATGGCATCATCGAAAACCACGAAGAGCTGCGTGAAGAGCTGAAAGGCCTGGGCTACATCTTCACGTCCCAGACCGACACCGAAGTCATCGTTCACCTGATCCACCACACCCTTAAGAGCATTCCGGACCTGGCCGACGCGCTGAAAGCAGCGGTGAAGCGCCTGCATGGTGCCTATGGCCTGGCGCTGATCAGCGCCAAGCAGCCTGACCGCCTGGTAGCTGCACGCAGCGGCAGCCCGCTGGTTATCGGTCTGGGCCTGGGTGAAAACTTCCTGGCGTCCGACCAGTTGGCGCTGCGTCAGGTCACCGACCGCTTCATGTACCTGGAAGAAGGCGACATCGCTGAAATCCGCCGTGATCAGGTCACCATCTGGGACCAGCAAGGCAACAAGGTCCAGCGCGAAACCGTGCAGTACCATGAAGGCGCCGAAGCTGCCGACAAGGGCAACTATCGCCACTTCATGCTCAAGGAAATCCACGAGCAGCCAAGCGTTGTTCAGCGCACCCTGGAAGGCCGTCTGGGCAAGGACAACGTGCTAGTCCAGGCTTTCGGCCCGAAGGCTGCCGAACTGTTCGCCAAAGTGCGCAACGTGCAGATCGTCGCCTGTGGCACCAGCTACCACGCGGGTATGGTCGCCCGTTACTGGCTGGAAAGCCTGGCTGGCATCCCGTGCCAGGTGGAAGTGGCCAGCGAATTCCGTTACCGCAAGGTGGTGGTGCAGCCGGATACTTTGTTCGTCTCCATCTCGCAATCCGGTGAAACCGCCGACACCCTGGCCGCGCTGCGCAACGCCAAGGAGCTGGGTTTCCTCGGCAGCCTGGCGATCTGCAACGTGGGCATCAGCTCGTTGGTACGTGAGTCGGACCTGACCCTGCTGACCTTGGCCGGCCCTGAAATCGGCGTGGCCTCTACCAAAGCCTTCACTACCCAGCTGGTGTCGCTAATGCTGTTGACCCTGGCCCTTGGCCAGGTGCGCGGTACCCTGGAAGAGGGTGTCGAAGCCGAGCTGGTTGAAGAATTGCGTCGCCTGCCGACCCGCCTGGGCGAAGCCCTGGCCATGGATGCCACCGTCGAGAAAATCGCCGAGCTGTTCGCCGACAAGCACCACACCCTGTTCCTCGGCCGTGGTGCGCAGTACCCGGTGGCAATGGAAGGTGCGCTAAAACTCAAGGAAATCTCCTATATCCACGCCGAAGCCTACCCGGCGGGTGAGTTGAAGCACGGCCCATTGGCACTGGTGGACAATGACATGCCGGTGGTTACCGTCGCGCCGAACAACGAACTGCTGGAGAAGCTGAAGTCCAACCTGCAGGAAGTGCGTGCTCGCGGTGGTGAGTTGGTTGTGTTCGCCGACGAGCAGGCGGGCATGACCAATGGCGAAGGCACCCACGTGATCAAGGTGCCGCACATCGCTGACGCGCTGGCGCCGATCCTGTACACCATTCCACTGCAGTTGCTGTCGTACTACGTAGCCGTGCTCAAGGGTACTGACGTTGACCAGCCGCGTAACCTGGCCAAGTCGGTTACTGTCGAGTAAATAACGCTAAGTAATCGTTTCAAATGATCGTAAATATTAAAGTCTGTCTCTGAATATTAAAGTCTGTCTCGCTTGGAGCCTCTGTGGGCTCCAAGCGCAGATCCCGCTCTGCTGCCCCTCCGCTGCCTTGAAATCCTAGGTACTCCTCCTTGCTGCTCGCCATCCAACCGCACGAGTCTCTGCGTTCCTTTATCGAAAGGCATTTCTACCTGGCTCCACGCTCACCCGAGTCGATCAAGCTCAAGGAAATATCCAGGTACTACATGCGAGGACAGTCAATCGGGATTATTGCTGATCTGCTAGGCATGTCTGATACCTACGGATTCAATCGTCTGCTGCATGAACACACGAGTTATTCGCAGGTAGGTGTCTTTCCGGATTTCGACCAACGCAGCTATACCAGAAAAATTTATAAGGATTGCTATACGAGATTTGAGACAGAATGTCAGCTAGCTGGAATTTGCATAGATTGTGTAAAAGAAGACATTGAGTCGCTTGGTTTCCCTTACTGGAGACGTGACCACAGATATGTCGAGGTATGTGCAAAGCACAATACAATCCTGCTTAGACAATGCCCAGTATGTGGTAGAGATATCCGATATCATGGCCAAGGATACGGTCATGATCTCCTTTGGACCGGCTGCAAAGGACGCTATATCCATCACTGCGAGTCCAGGAAAAATACAAGCGAATATAAGCTGACATTCGCAAAAATTTTTGCGGAAATCGGAGAGTCGCATTTTGCTGTTGATTTGGAGTCTGCTATAGCGCAGCTTGCGGGCAAAGCCACTAAGATAGCCATGGAGAGATTGATTACTGAGGAGCAGTTGATCGCAATAAACTGGAAGCTCGAACGCTTTAGAGGAATTTCAGATACAAGTTTAGATTATCGCCCTGATGGTAGGTATTCTCAAAACATTATTGAAGTTATAGCATTGTTGTATGGGAGCTTTGCTGCTTTGATAAATAGCCTACGTGATACAGATAATATTTTACAGAGTGTAGATGACCTTATGCGTATCGAGTGCCGGGAAGCTCCTAGATACTACTCGTCATCCTTATCGCCAAAATAATCGCTGAATGCGTTCCCCAGATCATCATTTGTCGGTTTCCCTAAAGAGGGTCGCTTAGGGCGCTGATGTTTTTGAACTTTCATGTCCGTATCCAGTTTCAGGCTTTTATGCGTTTCACGCTCCTCAGCCGTCAACGCACCTTTGAAAGCAGCTTGAGCAACACGATTGTCGCGCTCCTTCCTTACGAACTGCACTACATTTGACCGTATCGGGGAACCGAATGGGCAATTGAGGTCATCGCGCTTGGAGTTTTTTTGAATCGCGATTCGCTCAAGTTCCTCAACGTCTACGCGGTACGAGTAATACGAACTTGAGATATAAGCCCGATGGACATCCTCAATTTCTATCCGTGTGCGGTTTAATGTACGAGCTTGGATGTATGCCTGAACCATCAGGTGAATGGCTGCACGCTTAAGCCCATAGCTCCCACGATATATTTCATGGGAGAAATCTGCGGGTTTGGCCCGAATTCGGCCATCACTCACAGTGATGCATTCTTCTATGAAGTCAGTCCAGATTTTTGACTCTGGAGCGTCCGGCCACATGATTCTCGGCTGTGCTATCAAGCGTTGGGTGTCTTCCTGATTACGTTTTAGCAGCTTATGCCCCAAGCTGAAGTTTGATACATATACCATAGGCAATCCAAGGCCGGACATCGTAAGCAATATGTCGGTTGTAAGAGCTACACCTTTCCCAGGGGTCAAATGCTGCATTTCCTCAAGGATAGCCAGTGAGATGCCGCGTTGGTTTGCTTGCTGCTGGGCTCTTGATTTGAGGATTGAAGCGTTCTCTCGGGTAGTCACCTCAATGCCTAGAAAATCTGTGAGCAGTTGCTTACCAGACGCTTTACCCTTAGCGCTGGCGTACCAGAAAGACTCGGCCGTTTGAGGTTCCATGCAATGGTCAATTTTGAACTCAGTGGGCCCGGGCATAACGCGAAGTAGCGCGTCGATGGTCGCCGATTTACCTACACCCGCTAACCCTGTAAGGCAGATTGGAAACGTTTCGGCTGGTGCGGGGTAATACATACCTTTGACGAACGTTTGCTCTGATTCGGAACACATGGCGGAATGGACAGCTGCTCTCCCTACCAGCTCTGCAATCAATTCTAGGCTGAATTGATTGGGTAGGAAAATCTGCCGTAGTGCCATTTCGAGAATGTGTGCAGCTAGCATTGGTGGCAGTCGATCTATGTCGCCAACGGGTTCTGGACGGATCGTCACCTTTTTTCGTATGTACTCGATGTCAATCAGACCTTCGAATCTAGTTCGCAATTTCTCGATCATGATTTATTACCCAGCAGTCGTCGTTGATCATCTATGTCTCGCTGCGTTTCCTGGCTCTTTGCGGGACGTCCGAGTTTCCTTACCCCCGCATGCCATTTCTTGCCGGTCTCTTTTTCAAATTCTTGATAATGATGCTGTTCAATGGCAACTTTTTCGTTCCGGCGTTTTGCCTGAGCTTGCAGTCGCGCCTCGTTGATGAACTGAAGATCTTCCAGCGAGATATCTGCGCTGCCCGGCCTTGTGCTTGCGGTATAAACGAAGTTGAGTTCGTAAAGCCTACCCTCCACTTCGATCCATATGTGACGAACGCACATCGTCATGCTGTAAGCCGTTACGTTAATCACGCCTTTTTTAGCAACGCGATCAAATATGCCCGTTTCCGTCAGTGATTTAGAGTTGTACTTTCTTCCAAAAAAGAAAACGCCTCCTTTACGGATCACCGCAGGCATAGGTGTCAAAAACTCTCTGACCGCTTGTTCAAATGACATATTAATGCCATGGTTCCGGCCTAGCGAATCGTGGTATTTCCAAATGTTAAGTGGGCTTGGTGAGAAACCTTCCAACCACATATCTTCATCCATCCGTCCACTTGCGTCTGAGGTTTCATTGTCTTTGATTACCCTACGGATTTCTCTACGGGACATCTCAACGAGATTGAGTCCGCTATGAGCGTACATTGGCTCATCCTTGAACTGTTTATCCCTCGGGTGGGATGACTCAACTGTGGCTTTTGCTTGGCCACTATGTGTTGGTGTCGCTTCTAGACGTCCTAGCCACTCTTTCGCTTCAGAAACATTCATATGCACTGCGGGTCCCCTATCAAATACCATCTTGCTAGAGAGCCCTACACAGGGCCACTCCTCTGGCTTGATTTCGATTCCAAATAGCTCACAGTATTTGACCTTACCTATTGCTATACAAAATAAGGCCATTCGATATGCCTCCAGGCTCTCTTTATTTCTGGCAAATCCGATGCCAACAATTGCACCTGAAAGTGCACACACTGCGCGTACTACGCAAAATGAGTCTAAAGGAGCTCCTTCGATGATGCCTGATATCTTTTCACTCGGATAATAGCCATCGAATTCCAGTAACTGATTTAAGTTTCCAATCATATGCGCAAAGCTTCCAATATCGCCAGATTTGGCACGGGCAGCGCTTAGCCCCTTCATCGCTTTTACGAGGGGGGCCGGCTCAGTTAATTTCTTGACCCAATTCCAAAATTGAGTAAAGCTCGGAAAGGGCTCACCGTTGGGATGATAAAACTCTTTCTCCGCTGAACTTTCACGAGCACGGCATCCAAAAGTATTACGCAATACTTCTCCGTATATCTCGTCCTTGGTCTTTTGTACCCCTTTATTCTTCCAAAATCCGTCCAGAATTTTTTCCTTCATGGTTGGAGTAATGGGATACCCATGACTCTGACCATGACGGGAGGGGCGACCAAGTTTCTTATCAGTTCTCTCAGTCCTGTCCCATTTACCGCACCCAGTTAAACGGGGCATTAGTGACCATTTGGTCTGCCCAAATACGAGGTAAGTGAAGAACCAAAGTCTAATCCGTGCTGGATTTTGCCTCGGTTTGAAAGCTCTGGCGTGGGAATTTATTTCAGCCTCAGGATCGTCGGAAGCGAGTATTTCCGCACTCCGGGGAATAAGTTCTGCAATCCTCATCAGGCGGTCGTCAACTTTCTCCTCGTAGGACTGTTTCGGGCTAATGCGGCTGCTTTCACGCCATTTTGTTTCGATCCCAGCTGCCGCTGCCAGCCATGGCGGATAATCATGGCTGCCTACCTCAACAATCTCACCATCCTCCAACGCCGCTTCGAAGCGTAGCTTGGTCATCGTGAGCAGCTTGGCCGATGACCCGTTTTCATCGAATCGGACCAAGCGGACGCGGTTACACCCACCATCACTGATGAGAAAGTGGTATTCCGTTCCCTTGACGAGCTCACCGCAGCCCTCCGGCGCGATGAGCCGCGATCCCGCCATCATGGAGCGCTTTCCGCGAAGAAATCGCGATAGTAGTCAAGGACCTCGCACCGGGCCTGCCTGAGTGGTTGGTCAATCTGTATATATTGAAATAGGTCGGCTGGCAGCGCTCTATTCCAGATATCTTGATATATGCGGGCGATGAACTGGTCCCGGTGCCCCCACTTATTGCTGTAGGCGATGGCTGCCAGCGCCGGAGGGCGACCGATTTTAAAATCTTCTTGTAGTCGGTGGCTGAAGTCCTCCAGTAATTGTGAGTCGAGGCTCAGAGGACGATCATGTAAACCAAAAAGCTGATCTAGGTTGGCGACGACAATTGGATCAATATCGTCGAGTGACAGGTTTACTGTTCTGATGCCGGCGCTTGCATAATATTTTTCTTCTAAGCGAAGACGTAATTCAGCGCGTTCACGATCTTTCCTGCGCGCATCCAATGATTTCACTTGAGAGCGCCGTTTTTCCATAAAATCAAACTTGGACAGTTTGATGTTCCAGTTGAGGGCATAGGGCGCCGCGTCTGCTTTCCTTAGGTAGATCAGCAGGTCGCCCAGGTAGGGATAGGCGGACCACTGGCGTTCGCCGCTCGATGTTTCGATCACCACCTTTGCATGATCCAACCCTATTTCCTTCGCTGCGGCGAGCGTTCCGACTAGGGGATTGAGGCTCAAGCCGAGCGCGAGAGGGTGGCCGTGTAGCGGATGTACATGCGGCACGGGATGCAGCATTTTTTGCTCATGGATCTCGAACACAGCTGGATTGAACAACGCCAACTGTGTGAAGACTCGCTCAGGAATGGACAACAGGTGAAGTGTGCGGCCGAGCTTGCGGCTGTTGAGGCGGCAGATCCTTGAGGTCTTTGGAGCTTCACCTGGCACGGCACAAATGGCGGGGACGTAATCATCCCCCCAGCGGAAATTGCCCTGACGGTCTTTGATCCGTTTCAGCGTCTTTTCGGAGATCATTGTTGTCTATACCCAGGCCACTAGGTTCGATCACGTGGCCAAGCTGAGTACATGCGTACGACTGGTGTACGCACACGACCAGGTGCTGTCGGAACACCCGGATTTACGTTTCTAGGGACGAGGAGAACCGGCAGGGCTTGACGCCCCGCGCATGCGGATAGACAATGGCTGTGTCAGGGCTCGAATCTTGACACAGGGGCTTGGGGTAAAACTCAGGCCTTTGTCTATTCTGGCTCTCCAAAAAGCTAACCAGAATTCTTCATTCTTCCTTCCTCACTCTTTTCTAAACACTGAGCTATCGTTCTAGGTCGCATAACTTTAGGTTCTAGGCTATTAGCAAAGTTTGGTAAATAAGCATACTCCCCAATACGCGCATTTTTAGATCGATTCGCAGTTACGCTTATAGCGATTACCGCGCATGGTAACGCTATGAAAGCTGCATTGACAACTACAAAAAATCACTAAAGAGCGCTCACAAGATTCCGGTCCCATTCATATCTGCTTGATATAGCGATAGTTCCTTTCGAAAATTGTGTGCAAAAGGTTTCACTTGGATAAGTTGAAAGTTATCCACATTGCAACAGAGTTGCGTAATATCTGCCCTATCCGTTAATCCCAAACAGACTATCCACAACTGACAGCGGGCTACAATAAGTTATCCACAGTGCGTTTTCTTCCCCGAGTCTGCATGGAGAAGTGCCATTGGATGCGTCCAGATTAGGTGTTTTCCCCGCTTGGCTACCGGGAGAGACCTTTTTCAGTCTTTGCAGCCGCCTGCATTTCCTGTCGGGCAACCTCCGCCCAGGCTCGACATCCAAGCAGCTTTTCGGCCTCTCGGAGCGGAGCATCAAGCACGACCTGCCGTGTGGTCTGGATGCCTTCGAGCTGAATACCTGCGGCCGTTGGGGAGGAGCCATCTCCATCGTTGAGCAGCACACCATATTTCCGTTCTTTTCACCTTTTCAGTCGGATAGCTCAGTCGCTGGTGCTCTTGCTCAGATCAGAGGCCCATCAGTGGGATCGCTGAAGTACCAATTCGGCCTAGTTTGTGGGGGATTCGGTGCGGATCATCCGTTGCGAGCGTGCCGGTCCTGCATGGCCAAGGATCTGGGATCCTACGGGGTCGCGTATTGGCATCTGCCTCATCAGTACCCTGGCGTGGTGATCTGCCATGAACACGGCGAAGTGCTTTGCGAATGCGTTCAAAACCGTCGCTGGTGCGGCCGTTTCAGTTGGACGATGCCCAGCACTGGCACGTTACGCGACTTGGATTACGGTGTGATCACCCCAATGGAACAAGAGCGCCTAGCCCTATTGGCCTGCGCGTGTCGTGATCTGGGATCTATGGGAATAGCAGCGCACTTTGATCCGGTAGTGGCCGCCCAGCTTTACCGCGAGCGGCTACCGGTAGAGAGCGCAGCACATGGCCTATTGAGGCATATCTGCCCATTGCGAAGGTTTCATCCGTATGTATACCTACCCTCCACTGAGGTCGCCGCCACCAGCTTCATCAGTCAAATGGTGCGTTCACCACGCCGGCATATTCATCCGCTCAAGCACCTGATGATGATTACCTGGTTATTCGGCGAGGTTTCGTCCTTTGCTGTCTGCCACGATATCGCTTGCGACGAAAGCAGTGCGGCCTCTGCACCGACGGCGTTACCCCAAAACCCTGACGTTTCGGTATCACCGGCCAAAAGAAAGGGCCAACCTCGACCTAAGCGACTCAAGCCTGAACTCAGGGCGCTTTTACTGAGCCGTCTTGCAGTAGGGATGCCTAAAGATGATCTGTGCCGTGAGTTTCAACTCACCATCTCCACGGTGAACAAGCTGCTTCGCGCCGAGCCTGAGGTTCAAGTGTCCTGGTCAGCTCGACGGATGGCTCTCGATCAGGCAGATCATCGTTTACGATGGGCTGAGCTTCAGTTGCGTTTTCCATCGCACTCCCTTACTGAGCTTCGCCGCGAATGCCAATCGCTTTATATCTGGCTGCATCGAAACGACAGAGAATGGTTGAATGGGCAGGCGAATCAAATGGCCAAGCCCGCCAGAATCCCTAATCCGCGAGTCGATTGGGAGAACAGGGACGATGAGCTTCAACGTGAGCTAAAGGCTGAGATCATTCGGCGATTCGGATCGGACCAGAACCTGTGTCTCAAACAATCGCAAATTTTCTCCTTGCTGCCACGCCTTGCACAGCGTCTGGAGCGCCGAGATCGGTATTCGCGAACTCGCGCCTACATGAAGCTTCTCTCCAAACGATAGGGCTTCACTGAGCGCCCAGGTGTGCATCATGACCCACATGCAGAAAGCGGCCGGAGTGCTGGCACAAGCCAAGCGAATCGTGTTCTTCACGGGTGCTGGTATCTCAGCCGAAAGCGGCATACCGACCTTCCGAGACAAGCTCACTGGGTTGTGGGCAAACCACGACCCAGAGCGTTTGGAAACCGCTGACGCGTTTCGAGAGAACCCCGCGCTGGTATGGGGTTGGTATCTGTGGCGCCGGCGCCAAGTCACCTTGGCCCAACCTAACGCCGGTCATCACTCAATCAGCAATTTGAAGGAGGTTGGCTGGGACGTGTCGGTGATCACCCAGAACATCGACGATTTTCATGAGCGGGCTGGAGTAGATGCAGTTGTTCATCTGCATGGAAGCCTGCTGGATGTGAAGTGCTTTGCATGTCACCGTCCAATTGCGCTGGAGCCAGAGCAGTTGAGTATTTCCAAAGAGGGCGAGCTGGTTGAGCCGCCCAGGTGCTGTCGCTGCAATGGTCGGGCTCGACCGGGAGTAGTCTGGTTTAGGGAGAATTTACCTGAGGATGCTTGGCTGTCGGCTATGCGGCTTGTCAGGGACTGCGACGTGCTCATCTCCGTAGGGACATCTGGTGTAGTGAGGCCGGCAGCGGACCTACCTGAGATGGCCATAAGGGCGAATGCCACCGTGATCCACGTAAACCTTGAGGACGTAAGCTTGGGGGGAGACAGAGAGATCATGTTGATAGGCAGCGCCGCGCAAGTGCTGCCGGAGTTGCTTGGAGGTTTGGGAGTGAAGAAGCGATCTTGAGGGGTCAATGGGCCGAGGTGGATCAACTCACTTTTCGAAGCGGCTGATCACTCTGGCGCTTCATCGCGAATGTAGGGGATGTGCTCCAGCTCTACGACGTTGTTCAAATGTTCGATGAGCGCCGTTCTGACCTTGCGAAGGCCGCCATTTCCTAGTTTTTTGTCGGCACTGTAAATCGACGCGTGGCCAGGATTGCCCGGCATGTCTCCCGACTCCAAGACGGGTGATGGCTGAACCTCGAAGTAGTGTTGACCTTCAGCGTTCCGGTCTTCTTTGAGCTTGGAATAGAAAAGCTGCGAGTACTTGGGAAACTCCCGTTGTTCAGGGTTTTTTGCACGCTGGTTATCCACTCGATGCGTCAGTACAGACAGTGGTGTCAGCGTCGGGCGATCAACACTGAACCCACGGTCCTTCAGGTCATCGAGGCTCACAGCGGTGGCCAGGAATGCCTGGCCATCGTGATGCTCTGGGCAAAAAAAGGCTCTGACCAAGCTCTCGTCATCGGACAGTGGCGGCACTTCCATGAACTCAGTTTCCCCGGATAATCTTCAAAACCTGCTCTGGAAGGTGATCCGTCAGAGAAGATTCATCACTCATGAACTCCTGACCTACTGCTGTCTTGGCATAGTAGGAGTAGCTTCCGTCACCGTAGAAGCCGAGATCAATATAGCCGAGAGCGTTCTTCCAAGAGAAGTTAACCTCGCCATCTGCTGCTGCCGTCACCGTGGGCAATTGAAACCCATCGGCTGGCAGTACATTGCTCGAAAACTGCTCGGCTTCATCAATAGCCGCGCCGGCCGGCGCTTCTGCGGTGTAGCCATCCCATCCTGGCTCCAAGTCGAGCAGGCCACGTATCTTCGACAGCAGGCTGTTTTTGAGAGTGTGAGCCGGACGGAAGTCGTAAAGCGGGAACTGATTGACTTTCGACTGTCCGCGTAGCGTGCTCTCCACCGGGCTACCAACCAACATGACTCGCGAGGCCCAGGTGTAGGAGACGGTGAAGCAATCAGTGCTTTTAACCGTTCTCTGAACCGTGCCGGCCTTCGCGTAGATGATCTTGCTCTTACCCTTTTCCTTTACAGGCGGCAGCCATTTGCCACCGCCAGAAGTGGTTTCTTGAGCGTTCGCAAAGGGATTGCTGAGCATCGTCGCGTTCATTGCTTCCCTCCTACGACCAGGCTCAGACGACGGCAAGCGTCCTCCGTTAGCAGGTCGTTCATCACCAGCTTGTTCTGATCGTGAAGCGGTTCAAAGAATTCATGGACCATGCGAGAGAACTGGTCTGCGTCAACCGAACCGAGCAACGCATCCCCTTCCTCCTCTCGTCGCAGAACCTGGACATGATCAATGGTCACGTAGGTGTGAGGAGCTTTGTGTTGAACCGCTACGGCTGATGAATTCACATTCAGGTGATTCAGTATCTTTTTCCCATTGGGGTGCGTCCAGAACCAGCCGGAATTGTTGTGCCAGCGGTCACCGGACTCAAAGTTTTTGCGGGCCAAGTAGCTGCTGTCCGGGTTACAGAGCAGGCGTAGGTCATAGGGACCCTCAGACGGCTCGTACCGGAACTGATCTACTACCTTGAACCCCAGTGACCTCAAATCAAGCGCGGCCTCGGCATGCATTGCCAGCTTATCCAGGAATTGGAAGGCCTGTTTCGACACGGCATCCCATCGAGTGTAAGCAGTGCAATGGATGGAAATCTGAAGCCCGTCGGTAATGCGCACAGCCCATTCAGGAGCCTCGGATTCTTCATCGCCTCCGTTGGAAAACGTGTACGTGAAGATCTCGCGCTGGCTCGACTGGCGAGTGGCAGCATCAAAGCTCACCTCAATCGATCCCGTCTTATCAACGCGAGCAAGGATATCGGCATAGACGGCCGGCAGGTGTTCCTCGATTGCCTTGTCCGACAGAATCGGAGCTGCAAACTCGAAGAAAAACACTGTTTCAACCACGGCGTGCGCACCGTGAACCGGCTTGAACATGCCTGTACTCATGAGTAGGAAGCTCCGAATTCCGAGCAGTGTGGAACGCTGGCCAAAGGCAATCGAGAAGGATGTGGGCAAGACGTTAAGCCTTGCAGCGCGCCGATTTCCATTTGGCTGACTTCCTCATCTGTAGTGTGGCAGATCCGACGAAATTCAAGGGGTAAATTTCCCGTCAGGCTCTGGCCAACGGCCACCCTGTAGGGGCCGTTGGCCAGAGCCTAGCTGCTCAAAATGCCTATGACAACCCCCTAATTCAGTCCTCATTTCGAGAGATTTGGTTTCAATCGGTTGAATCTGCAAAACCCAGGTTTGGAAGCGAGCAGCGCCGCTGGCTGAGCACCATTCTCGTGCTATGAGAGTGAAACGGACTTAATCTGGCATTCAGAGCATTGGGAGGTCAGTCCAATGAGTTCTTCATCATTGAATCCTCAAGCTGGGGCGGCAGCTCACGCCGCAATGTTCCTGTTGACCCAGGCTGAAACAGGAAGCTTGAGCCATCTGGACATCCTGCGGCTCGTCCAAGCTGGTTTTGCCCTCAGTAATGTCCAGGCGATGGTCCACTCGTCGTGCTTGTTCAAAACCCGCAAGCTCCTGGAGCAAATCATGGGGAAGTCTGCTCGGACCATCCAGCGGCTGAGTGCCCCCGAAGTCCGATTGAATTCCCAGCAGAGCGCAGTAGCGGTCCAGTACGCCCAGGGGCTGGAGCTTGCTGTCACGGTCTTCGGCTCTCAAGCCCTCGCCGAGCATTGGCTGGAACGACCCTGCAAGCATCTGTCAGGTCTGGTTCCCTTCGAGATGCTTAATACCTCGGTGGGCTTCAAGGTTGTGGTGGACTACCTAGAACGCACTCGCTTGGGTGTTTACCAGTAGCGGCGGCCCTTCACGCGATACGAACACTCGGGGCTGATCTGCTCTCATGCGCTCGCTGGCGTATAGGAGGTAGAGATGAAAGTTATCGGCATGGTTGAAATTGAAGGCGTCAGTGATGTTGTTTGCGATGTCTGCCGACTCACCACGAGGGTGAATGGCGGAGGCCTTCAATTCGCAACGTTGCAGGCTCATTGGGGGTATGGATCAAAGCATGACGGTGAGCGGTGGGAGATACACCTGTGTGAGGACTGCTTTTTCCAAGCTGTTGCTGGCCTCAAGCAAGAGCGGCGTACTCAGGGGCTTTTCGAAGAGAACGGCGCAATACCGGATGATGATTTCGGTTTGATAGCGAAGGATGATTTCTTCAACGACGGAGGATGATGCAGTGGATCCACAGTGCGTCCTACCCGTTCTCTGCGGCGGCCTCTACAGGAAATACCGCGCCAGGCTGTGGCCGCGACAGTTTTTAACTCTCTAGAGCGTTTGGCCCCAACCAGCTTGGGGACAGGTTGCGACGGTTTTGCGTTCTATCACAATCGGGCTGTAGCCCGCGAAACGTCGGGACCTCCTGGGAGTACCGACCTTCCAGCCACATGCTTACCTAGGAGATTTCCCGTGTTGCTGAAAGCGGTTTTTCTTTCTGACCGTGGACCTCCCCACGCAGGTCGCTAGCACAAACACAGGCGTCCAAATTCCAATGAAATCGCTGATCAGTTGTGCCCACTGGATGTAACCGCGGGGTGATCCTCCATAGGCGGACTCAAAGGGTTGAACGCCGAGCTCCCAGGAAATTGACCATAACCACATACCTCCGCCACTCATTAGCGCTGCAGGCAATGGCTCGGTGAGCCTGGGCCAGTCTTTCACATAGCGCAGTATCATTAACGTACCTAGAAGGTAAAATGGGATGCCGATGGTGCATATGAACTTGCGTAAGCCGTAATCGATCGTGAATGGCATCCACTCTGGCCACCTCAGAAATACTGGGTACATGCATAAGCCTCCAATGGCGGCGATAAAATTCATGCGCCGACCGCTTTGGGAGCTGAAAGATCTCATCAGAGACCATAATCCCAGTGTGCATCCTGCAAAACCCACACAGTGCGCAAGCTCTCTTGGACCAAACCCCCAGGCTGGATTTTCCGCGAAGGCATAGACCGTTTCAAAAGGGCGGGCAATAGGGAGTTCAACGCCTAGGAAGATCAGCATGACCCCGAGTAGGCCGGCAACGATTGTCTTTACTGGATTCATTCTTGGAACGGTCCTCTTTTACTGGCTTCGAAGCACGATTGCTTGTCCTCTGCCTAGCACCTTACAAAATTCAGTTTGCTTGGTTTCATCCGCCGGCTCCGTTTCTTGAAAAAGTCTGGCCATCTCCGCTCCCACGCCGCTCCACGATGCCTCGCCTTATTCGCTACACAGAAAGTTACAGCGTCTCACCAGCCCCTTAGCCTTTATGAACTACGCTTCTGCTCTCCAATCAATCGAGGTTATGACGTATGGCCGGTGGGATTTTTCATGTGGAATTTCGCGCGAGCACAGGTGATTTCGGTGAGGGGCTCGTGGTTGTGAAGGACGGCGCGGTGAATGGAGGCGATCCTCATTACCTTTATCAGGGGGAAGTCCCTACCCAATCTGGCGATTTCGAATCGCGATTTATCGTTCGGAAATACCGTGACGGTAATGTGAACGTCGTGGGCATCGACAACTACACCCTGTTGGCCAAGGGGCGCGTTGACTATGAGGGTGGCACCATCGAACTGCGCGGAGCGGTGGAGGAGCATCCTCAACTAACCCTTCAGCTACGTGGTCGCAAGATCCAGCCGGTAGTGTGAGCCTAGGTCGAGGCCGAGTTGGCCTATCAGCATGCTCATCGAGCTGATGGTTGATGATGGACGTTTCCCTCGACGGACCTAAAAAAGACCCCGCCGATTGGCGGGGTCTTTTATTCAGAGATTCAAGCGATCAAGCATGTGCAGCAGACCGCCGAACAAGCGACCAGCGCTCAACACACCAGCGATCACCCGCAGAACGCGCCATTTGTGGCGCAAAGGAATTTTCTACCCCCACAAGGGAGGGGTCTAATGCGGGAACCGTACACCGATCGCGTCTCTCTGCTTGGCGGTTGGCTGATGAATGTATGCCGGACCAAGCGCGCCACTCGCCGTGGTAGAAGCCATCAATCACTCGCAGGGCCTTGCTTGGATCACGGGTCGTATTGATGGATGCCCAGGCACACAACCACTGTGCCAAGATCAGATTTCATTGTCGTGGAAAAGAGTCTTGCCTAGCTTGGCTGCGGCCCCGATCCCATTTTGAGCTTCGTTCAAAATGTCACGTGAGAAGTAATCCGCGAGCCGTGCGCGGCTCTCGATTTCCTGCCGGATACAGGCTGAATCGATGTTTGGATAATTTGCACGGTAGGCAGCGTGGTGAACCAACGCGGCAGCCTGGAAGAGTGCGTCAGAGAGCCTGTGGCCAGCCAGCCCCATTGATGCACACGCCTCAAGGATTGCAGCTGCATCACTTTCAACCTGATCTACAAGCCGTTGACCCGGCAAAAAAGAATGCGTTCGAAGATGCTCTACATAACGGCGCAGAGTGGGAATCGAGAGACTGACTGTGTAGTGACTGTTGTACCAAGGGCCGATAACGTCAATCTCCTCCTGCGTGATAGCCATTTCCTGAAAGTACCCTGCCCAGGCCTCTTGAATCTGCTCATCGATTCGCTCATCGCCGAGGTTGCTCAGATGCTCATTCAGGCGCTTAACCAAACGGAAGTAATCCAGTCGAACAGGTGTGTCGCGATGCTCATCCATAATCAGCTCCAAGATTCTGGGATGTGGGATTTTTCGCCTGGTACATGAAACTGGTCAAGATAGTCGTCATCGATGGCATTCCCATACGGTCTTGGCTACGAAGCCCCAGGCTCAAGACAGCTTGGCGATCATCTTTGATCAGCCTACGGAGATCACTCGCAGGTCCTGCTTCCAGGTACTGAAGGCAAAGGTGGCAATGCGGGCCTGAAAAAGGCTTTGTGACATTTTGAGCAAAAACCAGAGAAATTCGCGCTGAAACGCCCGTTTTTGCTAGGCCCAACAACAGGCGCCGAAACGAAGCGTTGACCCTTGTTTACAAGGAGTATAAATAGCGCTGTGTGACATCCTTCGAGAACGAACATGGCTGACAATGCGCTCATCGACCTTTTGAAGCAAACTGGACCCTTGCTGAGCAGTGATTTGTCGAAGCTCCTTGAGACAAAATACGGCCTGAACGCCGAAGCGGCGAGAAAGCGTGTTGAGCGTGGGTGCGCTGGTATGACCCGTCTCAATCACATCATCTTTCCCCATCGGGCACGCTTCTGCTATCTCCAAGAGGAGTATGGGTCTCCGTTTTTCTTCGATAATTTGATGGAGGCTCTGAAAAAAACGCGCAGTGCCTATTTTGCGGCATTACAGGCTCTTGCGCTTCGAGGCAACGTGATGCCCCGCCGCCATTTTCTTATTGCTTGCGGTGCACCAGTTGCTCAAAAGAAACACATTTCAGCAGAAACTCTGCTGGAGCGACTGGTGAAAGCGACTCTTGTAAAGGAGGTGGCGCTTCCAGGGGGCGAATCCTGTGTGGTGCGATGCGATCACCACCAGATGCTCGAAGTGACCTCGACGTGGGCAAAAATGAAGGGTCGTCTCATCGCAGAAAAGGTAACCCTTTTGGCGGTCAAGGATTGGGCCCGCAACTTGGGAATGGTGAGCTACGATTCCGTTGAAACCCGCGAGGATGAGGGCTCCGAGACGTTACCGAAGGTCGGGACGTTCAATTGGGACCTAGCTGGACCCTCGTACTTATTCCCCATGCGAGAGTACGTCAACACAACTCTCAAACCAGGTTTCTTCGTTTGCGACCTTGCCCTCAACGGGGGGGTGACCGCTGCCCATCTGGCAGGGTTCGTCAACAAATGTGTCACGCTGCGTAGTCTCAGGAAGGTGAGCAAATGTCTTCAGATTTTTGTCGCCGAAAGCTACCACACTGAAGCTTTCGCCCTTCTCAAGGAACAGGGCATCATTCCGGCGACAACCGAGAGCCTTTTTGGCCGCGATGTCGCATTAGCATTGAAGAATCTTTGTGCTGTCCTGACCGACACAGCAAAGCTCACACAAGCGCCTGAAGCGCTGGACAAAATTTTCAACGATTTGTCCAGAATCGAAGGTGCAGCGTCGACGCTGCGCGGCAGCCTTTTCGAATTCGCGGTAGCTCAGATCGCGCGTTCTACCTTTTTGGGATATCCCCAGGAGATGAACCGGATCGTCAAGGACAGCATCGGAGCAGAAGCGGAGATCGACGTGCTTGCCTACCGTCCGGGCCATGAAGTTGTTTTCATCGAATGCAAAGGGATACACCCCATCAGCACTTTGGATGATGCCGAGGTGGAGAAATGGCTGGATAAACGTATCCCCGTGATCAGGGGATTTGTAAAAACGCACTCTGAGTGGGCTAACATCCGCCAAAGGTTCGAACTGTGGACCAGTGGCAAGCTTTCCGATGACGCGATTGCGATGGTGAAAGCTGCACAGGCAAAAAACCCAAAATTGGACATCCAGCTGCGTGATGCCGAGTACGTGCTTGGCCAGGCCATGAGCGGCAATGATCAAGGGCTTCTCAAAACATACCGCCAGCATTTCGTGACGCATCCGATGCAGGAATTTGAAGCGGCCCGGAAACGCGAGCAGCGTAAAGCCGAAAAAGCCAAGGCAAGGTTGAAAGCGCCCTCCATAGAACCAGCGGCCCCTCCACCTACGAGTCCCCCGGCACCCAGTGCTGGGCTCTCTCTCCCCTCATCAAACCTGTAACTTATTTCGCTACTCGGAAAGAAAATGAACGCAGCTAACACTCACAAAAGATCTGAGCGGTTTGGTGAGATCTGCCAGGCAATTGGCTTCACGTTGTGGCAGCTCCAGACGCTTGAGGGTTCAACGGCCCAATTTTTTGTATTGGTTGAGCAAGCGGAACCGCAGATGGGGGAGGAAGAAGGCAACCTCCTTGTAACCGACGCCCAGAAGAAGACCTTTGGAGGTAGCATTTCGCGCCTATCCAAAAGTGAACACATTCCTAATGACGTACTGGAGAGGTTCCAGGCCTTGTTAAAGGACCGAAACTGGTTGGTACATAGCTCAAACGCAGATAGCAAGAAAGCTCTGGATGACGACGTTGCCTACAGCGATCTTCACAGAAGGCTGCAATCTATGTTGGACGAAGCTGGGCGACTACTGAAGGAAATCTCCGCGCTTTCGGAAAAATTCGTGTTGAGCCATGGTGTATCAGTGGAGGCTCTAGAGGCCCGGATCGCCGAAAGACTGGGCGAATGGCAGAGCTAAATAAATGCCCCTGTAGACCTAGAGCCAGGCGTAAAGGCTGTGCACGGTGCATGTCCAAGCGCTGGGCGACATCTGCGGGGCACCTTCTATTTGGGCCTCTTATGAGGCTTAGAGATGTCTAAGGAAAGCACCTCACATACGATCAACGCATTCAGGTCCTGCGCCCAGCGTATGCACATGCAAAAGCATTAGCCGTATTAGGTTCACCCAACCTATCCGAGCAATGGCTCACTAAACCTGCCATGGGGCTTGACGGCAAAGGCCGATTGACCTGCTCGAAGACCAAGACAACCTAGAACTCCTTGATGACTTCCTGGGCCGACTTGAATACTGCGTTTACCAATAGCTCATGCGAGCCCAGACACATCGGGAGCATCAATTCTATCGTAGTCCTGCTGCCTTAGTTCATTGCGTCGCTGAATTAGGCTGTCCAAGAGTTGGTCTTCAAATGACTTGTAACGCTCAACTGCACCATCCTCACCGAAATATAATTTCTTGGGATCTGCGAAGCCACCATCTGGCTTTATTACCGAATAATGCACATGATCACGGATTTTTCGGAGAGGGTGAACATCTCCAATCACACCGATCGGATCACCTCTTTTTACATATTTACCGAGAGGGAAAACGCGCCCACCTATTGGCCCCTCAGAATCCAGATACATGTGAAGAATCCTGTGCTCATAACCATTCTTATCTTTTATACGCACAGTGCCATACTGACCGCCTGAAAAAACTACTTCTCCGCTAACCGGTGATCTAACGATAGGTCTCTCCCACGTTGGGAGATGCTCTGTATTATACCTGACGTCAATATCAATGCCTGGCGCGCCGGATGGTTTTTCTCGTGCTAAATGTTCAGCAAAGCCCTGCCCCACGACTTCGACTGAGTTTTCCAACAAATCAGTCGGTCGAAATCCCCATACACGAACAACATATGCATCAGATCGTTCCGGCGGCAGCGAATTTAGACCAGCCAAATAATTAAAGCGAAGCAAGTCATTACTATTATGGAGAGTCAAAGTCCTATCAGGCATAGCAGCCTACCTATAAGCAATAATATCGAGCTCAATTTTAATGTCATCAATCACAGAAAGAGGTTCGCCCTCATCAGACTGCGACGCCACCAAAGCAGTCCACTGACCAATAACAGATCTACCGACGACAGAGCGCCCGCCACAGCTTGCCTCTCTATGATCTGGGCGACGGGACGTCACACTCCCAAACCAAAGACAAGCGCTGTTATCTTGAGATAAAATTTTGCTTTTACCATCAAGCTGGATAATTTCAGCCGATGTCGGAAGATTGTAATTGAGGCACCAAGAACCTACAGCATTAGTCTTCAAGAAACTTCTTGCTCCCCTTATCCGGACGCACTTTAGATCGCCAAATTGCGAGGCTGGAACGTTAAATATAAAACTTCCCGTTGCTACGCCTTCTTGCCATCCTTGAGCACCACATAGTGTACGCAGTGAAAAAGAAATAGAGGTAACAATTTCGCGCCCTGAAAGACTAGCTAGATCCTCAGTACGCTCTCTGATCCAAACTATAAAATCGGAAAGCGAAGCCGCTGGACCAGGAATGGGAACTGAAATACCCAATATCGACTCAAAACCTTCCCTTACTGCCACCGCCCGACTGTAAGCACTTATAAAATCCCTTTCGAAGAGAGCCTGATTCTCAAGCATTCGCTCTCTATAGTTCAGACCAACTCCTGGCTGAACCGCAAATGCGGCCCGCTTTTTCCGCGCGCTGACTTCAATTTCGAATAGATCGCCTTTCGCCGCCTCATTAACTAGCTCGTATTTTACTCGGCTATCTGCTACCTCTTTCATTTTTGAGTGGAACACCACGCTTGGATTTGTAGAAAATGTATCTGCCTGAGCAGAAATCAACTCACAGCTCAAGGTATTCTCAGCTAGTTCTTCAGCAGCTTTTCTTACAGCTGCAAAATTAGTATATGCTGACAGAGATGCTACTGAACCCGAGAGCTGGACTCGCTCCTGTCCCAGTCTACTTCCAGTACCCCGGATACTCTCGGCAATGCGCTTAAGTTTAAGCGCCTCTGAAAAGCTTTGTTCTGAGGTATCGTGAAGTTCAGCTTCTAATCGGCTCGTATGACCTGACAGCGAGAACTCTCCAGCGGCAATCTGCCGTCGGCGGACTAACTCTTGTGCCTCCAGACTCTCAACTTCAAGCCAAAAATCAAGCGCCTTGGCCTCAAGATCCAACTTGAGCTCTCTTGCCTGAGCACATCTTGATACCAAAACTGCAGCTTCTTCTAACAGTTGCTCCATTGCAAAGCAGGATAAACTAGCTCCCAAATTTACCTGTATGGCACGTTCTATCAATTGTGCTTCCGGTGCGTGGAAAGCTGGATAATCAGTATCTTCGCCAGGAAGCAGCGAAGGAAATTTTTCCCTAATTTTTTTTGCAATCGAATCGAGATCCTCCACCGCTAATCCGCACGATATATCACTCATATCAACCTCCCTATATCTCTTGCCTCGCAGTTTCTATCGCCAAGCAGGAATCAAATCTAGCCCCTGCCATCGAGTACTTACCTAGAGACTGGGTTTTATGAACACAGTCATGTCTTATCTCAACCTTGAATTCATGCCCATCAGGGACAAGATCAGTTGAATAAATATCTGTCAAAAGCATGACTTTTCGATATGGAGCAAGTATCGGCTCAGAGTGCAATAGCTGGTTATTTGTCCCATTTAATATATTTAAAATGAAATTACCAATCCCACCCTCTTGATCCTTCCAGATTGTTCCGGCAAGAGAAAAAACCATTAAAATATGCTTATCAGCAACACGACGCTGGCGCAGAGATAAGGTAATCGCCATGTCTCCTTCAGTATCCTGAACTCCGCCTTTACATCTCCGCCCCGCAGCTATCCCAAATGATTGAGAAACACTTATAAACTGCATATCAAAAAATAACGTATATCTAGTGTGATTCGCGTCACCTGAATACCACTCTTCGGAAAGAACCATTCTGAAACCCTTCACCTCCTCTACAAACCAAATCGAGGGCAATGCGGGCGTGTTTTGATTGCCAGGGCACTCATGGTCTGTTACGCCGTCATATCGGAATGCGCGCTTATCAAACGGCCCTTGCGTGTCTACAGATCGATTACTTTGGCTACCCTCCATCGACCAGCTTACCAAACCCCTTCGCACGCAACTATTAAGCGGAAATGCGTCATTCTGTGAGTCGATCAAATCTGACTCAATAATGTGTTGCGCCGAGCCAGTTGATAGATCGTTTTCTTTCCCCTCGCACACGGGAATAAGA
Source organism: Pseudomonas sp. NBRC 111132 (assembly GCF_001320565.1). Classification (NCBI taxonomy): domain Bacteria; kingdom Pseudomonadati; phylum Pseudomonadota; class Gammaproteobacteria; order Pseudomonadales; family Pseudomonadaceae; genus Pseudomonas; species Pseudomonas sp. NBRC 111132. The sequence goes on along the minus strand of NZ_BCBI01000016.1, from coordinate 67,799 downwards.
GGCGCCAAAATGTTTCGACTCATAGCAACTCCTTGTAATCGATAACAGCTTTCTGATTTCGATTATTAAATCTTAGAAGTAAATCACCATTAAATATCTCTACTACACTTCATTTACTACCGATGGCGCATCGAGAAATTTTCATGACTTTCAGAATAGCACCACTTTCGAAAATCGCCAGTAGGATGAAATCATCGCCACCTTAAATTATAAAGCTGCAACTTACATGACTGAAAAAACCACTGGTACACCCAAGTCCGCCAGACAAGCTATAACTTTCACCAAGAATACGAACTGCTAAAAAATACTAGGGAACATTGCATTCTCACGTAAGCGAAGAGAGTTATGGGAGAGTGTGCCAAGGAACTGTTAGCTTGCATGGCCCAACACCCGATTGTACGATTCCCGGCTGATATCGTTCAGGCCAGGTGAATTCCAGAGCGAGTACGAATTTGACCGGACTAACCGCTATTTGGTGAGGGGATTTGGTACTCGTTGGCCATCTCCTGATGATCAGCAAGCGGCTGCCGAGAAAGCTGATGCGCGAGGCGGGAAACGGCATGCCAACAAAAAGGAAATAGGGGCGACGTTGGACTTCGTCCAGGATGCTTCGGGATAAGGGTCGCTGGCGAGCCACGCCTGCGAGCACGGCTGCCAAGTGGCAAGGCATTTGAGGAAGTAGAAGGGAATGAAAGGCTTCAAAAAGGACAACCATTACGTACCGCAGTCGTATCTGAAGCACTGGACGATAGAGGGAAAAGTCCTTGCCTATCGTCTGCTAGTACCCCATGAAAAAAGCGCGATTTGGAAGCCGCATTCAACCAAAAGCGTGGCGGTGCTTCGGCATCTTTATACTCGTTTGTCTGGCTCTGAAGCCAGCGACGAAGTCGAGCGATGGCTTGAACGTGACTTCGAAACTCCTGGACTGGCATCCATCGAAAAGGTAGTGAGCGAGTCGCGGTTGACCCGAGAGGATTGGAACAATTTGTTCCGCTTTGCTGTTGCGCAATCGGTCCGTACTCCTGCGCAAATGCAGATCTTTATCAAACGCCAAAATGAAACGCTTGAGGCATTGCTAACTGAGGTCATGGAATCGTCAGTGCGCAAAATCGAGGCAGCGTCAGCCGCTGGAGTTCAACTTGAACCCCCTCCGGTTTTAGACCCACACTGCAAACTTCCGCTGAAGATTCATCGTGTGAAGAATGAGGATGGCGAAGAAGGCATCAAAGCCGAGATTCTGGTCGGGCGGAAGTTTTGGCTCTGGCAGATTGAACAAGTGCTCAAGGGCACTATCAATCGGATGCCAAATCATCGTTGGACCATCCTCCACGCGCCGCCAGGAGTCACCTGGCCAACGTCCGATAACCCATTCATGAGGGTAGGAGCTGGAGCGAATGGAACATTTAGTCTTGAAGGCGGTTGGGATGTTCCAGGCACACAGCTGTTCATGCCACTCAGTCCCAAGCATCTTCTGTTCACGTGTGTTGGCTCACCGTGCCCTCGGCGCGGCACCACGCTGAGTCTGGCTGAAGCAGCTTTTTTTAGGACGATGATTTTGACCGGGGCCCATTACTACTTGTTTGCGACAGATACGCGAGATATTGAAGAGTACAGGCCCCGTACCGTCTGTCCCGAGCAATTTAAAGCAGTGCGGAAGCATTGGGAGGAATGGCATGAGACTCAGTCGAGAGAGGAAGCCAATTACCCCGACCTGTAATGCGTGCGAGTCGCCTACGCTTCTATAAGGAGAATCCCGCTTTCACAAAGGCGCCGCTGGGATCGGTATGCTGGCCACTGCTCCCCTAGCATTGCAGCAAGAAAGCAGAAAGCCCGCCATCTGGGCCGGGCTTACAAGGGTCTCTGAGGGGAGACCATTGCCAACAGAGTTTCAGAGCAGACCTCTTCAGGTTACGCATTCTGCGCGGCCTACCTGTTCATCGTCAGGCTGAGGGTTGCTTCTGGTTGGATGCGAGACAGTTTTTAATATTTTTCAGAACCGAAAAGCTTCCCCAGCGGTAGGGTGAGACAGACTTTAAAACTCATTCCACCACGCTACAGGCCCCAAGATTCGTGCTGATACGAGACAGACTTTAATGTCTACGATCACAAAATTGGGTTTAGAGAATTAAAGCTGTCGCAGGAGCCGGTGAGGTCCATCTCATCGTCTCCTGCGAGGCTTCCGGCCCTTCGTCTGAAGCTTCGCCCCTTACCTTTTCTGCTCTTCAGGGACCCGCAACCCGTGCTGTTGCGAATCCAACCTGATGAAATGCCCCTTTCGGATGTTGAACGAAACCTTTACTTACAGTTCCACGACTCTGACTTAGATATTCTGAGGTCTGCGAGAGTTTTGAAGATATTCTAGGTTTTGTACGAAATTCCGGAAACCCAATTACTACCCCGCTGAAGCATTTTGTAGAGTTCGCAGCGTCATACGTTTCAACGTGTACGTTCTGGACCAAGCTACTTGCCCCTATTCTCATTTAAATGCACCGCATCTTTCGATGTGGTGCATTTTTTTGTTCCGCAAAATTATAGCTTTCAATGCTTTCAAAATCCGCGATTTTATTTTTCGCACAAAAGAATAAGAAATACCCTACGTCTTTGAATATTGACCATGCCCAGCAAATTTCCTTATCGTAATTCTTACATCACAACAACCGTGATTGGATATTTTTCGACATTAAATATAAGACAGAAAAGGTTGCCAATTTCCAAGTCTACGGTCAATCGAAGGACGTGGAGTCTTAAATTTCGACCAGTGCCTAAGATAGGTTTCGACAGGTTTGATCACAGATACGAAGGGGTAACATATTGTGGTGACTGAAGTAAAGAAGCTTGTTCTTACCCATTATGAAAAACTGCAAGTTCGGGGTTTGTTGGATGAGGTTATTAAAGAGCCCGGAATGACAAATCAGTACAGCTTTATGGAAAAAGCAGTTCTGTATGCCCAAGAATTGCCACGAAGCATTCGTAAAGTATTCTACGACTTCAAACGAAAAGAAGAATTTGCGGCTCTTCTAGTTTCCGGGAATCCCGTTCTTCGACATGGTGCAGGGGCAACGCCAAAAGGGTATATTGAATTAGAAGAAGACTATTGTTTGAGTGACGCAAAAATCTTGCATGGCCTATACGGGTCATTACTGGGCGAAGGTATCGGATTCACTTCGCAGCGCGGGGGTAGCCTGTATAACAATATTATACCGTTTGAAGGGTATGGATGCATTGCCAATTCAAGTTCTGGGTCTGTTCTCGATTTTGGATTCCATGTAGAAGATGCATTTCACCCTGCTCGACCAGAGTACTTAGGGCTCGTGTGCATGCGTAATGATGAACGTGCAGCGACAGTTCTTTCGAGCATTGATGGCATCAAGCTTAGAGAGGAAGAAATGAATGTGCTATTTGAGTCGAGGTTTAGAATTTCTCACAACCCAATACACAACACATCTGACGTGGTCGAAGAAAACGCCCAGACAATTCTATTTGGCCATAGAGACGCACCCTATGTAAAAATTAATGCAGCCACTTTGGATGTCGGGGAATATGAAGGCATCGAACGTCAAGCGTTGGAAAAACTCTTAAATCACTTTTCAGAAAATCGCGTGACACTCATACTTGAGCAAGCGGATTGTGTCTTCATCGATAACTACCGGTGTGTACATGCACGTGATTCGTTCAATGCTAATTACGGTGGTGGCGCCCGTTGGCTATCTCGGGTTGTATTCGCATCAAGCCTGAGGAAGTCCCGAGAAATGCGGGACTCGGTAGATACTCGCGCTATCAATGCATAGGGTGAAGGCCGATGCATATCCTCAATAGTTCACTGGCGATTGCCTTCAGCTTTTGGCTGGATGACGAAAATAAACTATATAGCAGTCAATGGTTGAGTGCGAAGCGGCCAATTGTAGTATTGGATTCTGGCGTAGGGGGGCTAACACTGTCCCGGCAACTGGAACTTCTACTTCCTGAGGCAAGTATACTCTATGTGGTAGATAATGAATGGTTCCCGTACGGTAGCAAGTCCGGGGCTGAAATTTCTCAAAGGGTACAGCATTTAATTGATCAGCTCTATACACAAATTAGGCCGTTAGCTATCGTTGTAGCGTGTAATACCGCTTCCGTCGCTATGAAGGACTATGGTCTAGACTCATGTGTTCAGCACTGTTTCTTAATAACGCCCCCCCTAGAGGAAGCTGTTGAAATTTCCGACCAAAAAAATATCGTATTACTTGCCACTCCCGGCACGGTTAAGAGTAGGTATATTCGCCGCGCGATGGCCATAACAAGAAATCGGGCCAATATATGGCCAATAGCGGCGCAGCCGTTGGTAGCACTGTCTGAAGCCCGATTGGCAGGGCAGGTAGCAAGTTTTGCTAGTTTCACTAAGCTTGTGGATGACCATCTCACTACAAAACAGCGATTTTCAATTGACACAGTTATCCTTGGTTGCACTCACTTCCCTCATGTAATTAAAGACTTGGAAGGGATATTCCCATCCGTTCAGAATTGGCTCGACCCTGCAAAAAAAGTTGCTCTGCGGGTCGCATCTACAGTGAAAAAAAAGCACGCTTCCATTAGCCAGCCTTTAAAAGCTGTTATCTTTACAAGTAAGCAAGATATTATTGGCTATCGCAAGGTGTTTTCGAAAAATGGCTTCTGCACAGACATCAAAACCTTGACCGCTAATTTTTGATCGTTGGTTGGTCAGTCAACTAACATACGTTGTTAGAAACTGGAAATTTCATTGGTGCAGGCAGAGAACTTCAAATGTCAACGCAACGTCTTAGTGTCAGGTTTTTAGAAGTGGGGGATTTGACGCATGAATTTTCCAAATAAGAATTATCGTTGGGTAATTTTAGCTGTGGCTACTTTTGCACAAGCTAGCGCTTGTTTTTTCGTTCAAGGCTTTGGGGCTATCGCGTTAAATGTTCAGTCCGAGATGGGCCTCAGTAATTGGCAGATCGGCACATTGGTTTCGGCAGCACAGTTGATTCCGCTTTTTGGTCTATTGATTGCTGGCGAGCTATTGGATAGGTACAGTGAGCGATTTGTTGTTGGTGTAGGAACAGTAATCGTTGGCGTTTCATTGTGCTGCGCTGCGCTGGCAAATTCTTACACTGAATTGCTTATGATCCTAGTACTATTAGGTTTTGGATACAGCACGGCTCAGCCCGGAGGAAGCAAGTCTGTATCTAATTGGTTTCAAGGTAGTCAGCTAGGTTTTGCAATGGGTATTCGACAAGCTGGATTACCCCTGGGCGGCGCCATGGCCGCGTTACTACTTCCATTTTTTGCCAGCCAATACTCTGTTCAAACAGCTTTTTTGGTGGGCGGACTTGTAGCGTTGTTTGGTGCCATCTTATTTGTTTTGCTGTATAAAAAACCTGAGATAAGTCAGGGCATCGAAAGAAAAAAAATCAATCTAAAATTGGCGGCTGTGTCCCGACTGTCTATGGTAACCGAACCTGCCATGAGAAAAATCATGGTGTCCGGTGCTAGTCTCACTGCCTCACAGTATGCCATTTCAGTCTTCTTAGTTTTGTATCTTTATACCTCAGTTGGGCTTGATAGATCTACTGCGACGATGATGTTCTTCGTGGTGCTAGGGGCAGGCATAGTCGGAAGGATTGTCCTAGCGGCTTGGAGTGATCATTGTGAGTCAGGAAGGTACTACCCCGTGATGACTTGTCTCGGTGCGGTAGCGGCCATATTGATGCTGTTACCCTTTTTGAATACAAAAAATTTGTTAATGCTAAGTGTTTTTATGGCGTTCACTGGTTTTTTTGCATACGGATGGTACGGTCCATGGGTAGCTTACATTGCAGAAACTGCTCCTGCTGATCGCAAGGGTTTTGCGCTGGGAATGGCCATGACAGCTAATCAGCTCTCCGTTGTATTGATTCCCCCGATTATTGGCTTATCACGGGATAGCCTTGGTACCTTTGCTTATGGTTGGGGAACTTTAGCAATAGTATCTGTCATTGTGCTATTTACTACTTTCAACAGAAAACAGGGGAAATTAGACAAGAGAATGTGCAATTGAGGCGAAAAAAAACAAAGCAGATTTTTGTGAGTAATGAGGGTTCTAGGCTCTTTTTGAAGAGTCTGAGAAGATGGTCAGGCAAGGCGAAACCGCCGAGGAAGCGCAGTTTACTGGAGTAAATGAGCATTCCTGGGCGGTTTTCAAAGGAGCATCACCGAGAATCAAGGCTTTTCAGACAGGGGCTAGGCTCTGTACGAAAAGAGATGTCGTAAACACCGAATAGAGCAGGCCAGCTAGACCATAGCTGCATAGCTTTCCGCGACCTTTTCGAGGAAACAGTGCACCCAGGCATACGATCAGGATCGTCATTCACAATCAATGGCTACGTTAACCTGGCCGCTTGCATCCTGATCTTGAATGGCCACTGCTGCGAACAGCTGCGGTCAGATCTGCATCGCCATGCCGTCCACATTCATCGCTGCCTGGCGCAGGGCCTCGGAGCGCGTCGGGTGCGGGTGGCAGGTGAGGGCGATGTCTTCTGCCGAGGCCGAGAACTCCATGGCCACGCAGAACTCACCAATCATTTCACTGACGCTTGGCCCTACCAGGTGTACGCCCAGTACTTCATCGGTTTGGGCATCGGCGATGACCTTGGCGAAGCCTTCGGTCTCGTGGTTGATCTTGGCCCGGCTGTTGGCGGTGAAGGGGAACTTGCCGACCTTGTAGGCGCGTCCTTCTGCTTTGAGCTGCTCCTCGGTCTTGCCCACGGTGGCCAGCTCCGGGCGGGTGTAGATTACGCCAGGGATGAGGTTGTAGTTCACCTCGTGGGGCTTGCCGGCGATGCGCTCGATGCAGGCTACCGCTTCGTCTTCGGCCTTGTGCGCCAGCATCGGGCCGGACGTGACGTCGCCAATCACCCACACACCTGGCACTGAAGTGCGGTGGTGCTCGTTACCGAGCATGCCACGCTTGTCGGTTTCCAGGCCCACGCTTTCAAGGTTCAGCCCTTTGGTATAAGGGCGGCGGCCGATAGCCACCAGCACGTAATCGGCCTGCAGCGATTCTGCGGTGCCGCCAGCGGCAGGCTCCAGCGTCAGGCTCACGCCATCGGCACTTGCAGTAGCCTGGGTCACTTTACTGCCCAGCTTGAACACCATGCCTTGCTTGGCCAGTGCCTTCTGCAGGGTCTTGGCGGTTTCCGTGTCGGTGCCTGGGCAGATGCGGTCGAGGTATTCGATGACGGTGACCTGGCTACCCAGCCGGCGCCAGACCGAACCCAGCTCAAGGCCGATTACGCCGGCACCGATGACGACCAGGTGCTTGGGCACTTGCGGCAGCGACAGCGCACCGGTCGAGTCGATGATGCGCTGGTTGTCGATAGTCACGCCTGGCAGGGGGGTTGGCTCGGAGCCGGTGGCGATGACGATGTCCTTGGCCTGCAGCGCAGTTTCGCTGCCGTCTTCGGCCTTGACCACGACCTTGCCCACGCCATCCAGGCGCCCCCAGCCTTTGATCCAGTCGACTTTGTTCTTGCGGAACAGGTACTCGATGCCCTTTGTCAGGCCGGTCACGCTCTCATCCTTTTGTTTCATCATCTGGGCGAGGTTGAGGGTGGGCTTGACTTCGATACCGAGGTGGGCGAATTCGTCACCGCTGGCGGCTTCGTAAAGCTCGGAAGCATGCAGCAGTGCCTTGGAAGGCATGCAACCAACGTTCAGGCAGGTGCCGCCCAAGGTCGAGCGGCCTTCCACGCAGGCGACGCTAAGGCCCAGCTGGCCAGCGCGGATGGCGGCGTTGTAGCCGCCAGGGCCACCGCCGATGATCACCACGTCATAAGATTTCATGGGTTCAACTCCAGGATGTAGAAGCGCGAGAGGGGCATAAGGTTAAGCTGAGAAGGAAAGATTGTATACAATCCACTGCATGGATAAGAACAGTTGGTTCTAGACCATGGTCTTGTTTAGAGGAAACATCCCACCAATGAACTACTCTGTTGCGGCGACGTTCGAAATATCAGGCGTCGTAGTCAATTAGGGATAGGAGGGTTGTTCATGCTTGCTCAACTTCCACCGGCATTGCAGAGCCTGCATCTGCCGCTGCGGCTGAAACTGTGGGACGGCAACCAGTTCGATCTGGGGCCTAGCCCGCAGGTCACCATCCTGGTCAAGGAACCACAGCTCATCAGCCAGTTGACCCATCCAAGCATGGATCAGCTAGGCACCGCATTTGTTGAAGGCAAGCTGGAGCTGGAGGGCGATATTGGCGAGGCCATCCGCGTGTGTGATGAGCTGAGCGAAGCATTGCTGGCCGGTGAGGAAGAAGTGCTGCCGCAGAGGCTTGCTCATGACAAGAGCACTGACGCCGAAGCCATCTCTTATCACTATGACGTCTCCAACGCGTTCTACCAGCTGTGGCTGGATCAGGACATGGCCTATTCATGCGCCTACTTCCGTGAGCCCGACAACACACTTGATCAGGCGCAGCAGGACAAGTTCGACCACTTGTGCCGCAAGTTGCGTTTGGAAGCCGGGGACTACCTGCTCGACGTTGGCTGCGGCTGGGGAGGGCTGGCGCGTTTTGCTGCCCGCGAGTACGGCGCCAAGGTGTTCGGCATTACTTTGAGCAAGGAGCAGCTCAAGCTTGGTCGTCAGCGCGTCAAGGCCGAGGGCTTGGTTGACAAGGTTGACTTGCAGATTCTCGACTACCGTGACTTGCCCCAGGATGGTCGCTTCGACAAGGTTGTCAGCGTGGGTATGTTCGAACATGTCGGGCATGCCAACCTCGCGCTGTATTGCCAGAAGCTGTTCGGCGCGGTGAGGGAAGGTGGGCTGGTGATGAACCATGGCATCACTGCCAAGCATGTCGATGGCCGACCGGTGGGGCGAGGTGCTGGTGAGTTCATCGACCGCTATGTGTTCCCCCACGGCGAGTTGCCGCACCTGTCGATGATCAGCGCCAGTATTTGTGAAGCGGGGTTGGAAGTGGTGGATGTGGAAAGCCTGCGCCTTCACTACGCCAAGACCCTGCACCACTGGAGCGAGAACCTGGAAAACCAGTTGCACAAGGCGGCGGCGCTGGTGCCCGAGAAGACACTGCGTATTTGGCGGTTGTACCTGGCCGGGTGTGCCTATGCCTTCCAGAAGGGTTGGATCAACCTGCACCAAATCTTGGCGGTGAAGCCATGCGCCGATGGGCACCATAACCTGCCCTGGACGCGTGAGGACCTGTATCGCTGATTACTCAAGTCCCAGTGGAAGTGAGCGAGTGCGCTTCCACTGGGACTTAAGTAAAAACACGCTTTTAGAGAATCGGTGAAATCAGCCGCGCAATGCGCATCCCCAGTTGTTGCAGTCGATGCGTATCGCGGCTGTCCTCTGCAGTAATCTCCCGTGCCTGTTCAAAGTCATCGTTCAGCATGTGCTCGACCTGGTCGGCGAAGCTGCGGTCGACTGTCAGCAGGGTAATTTCGAAGTTCAGGCGGAACGAGCGGTTGTCCAGGTTGGCACTGCCAATCGCACTGACGTCGTCATCCACCAACACCACCTTCTGATGCAGGAACCCTGGCTGGTAACGGAACACGCGCACCCCTGCGCGTACCGCTTCAAAGGCGAACAGGCTGGAGGCGGCATAGACAATGCGGTGGTCCGGCCGTGATGGAATCAGCACGCGCACATCGACCCCTCGCAACACCGCCAGGCGCAAGGCGGCGAACACGGCCTCGTCAGGAATGAAGTAAGGGCTGGTGATCCACACTCTGCGGGTGGCGGAGTGAATTGCTTCAAGGAAGAACAGCGAGCAGGTTTCCTGTGGGTCTGCCGGGCCGCTGGCCAAGGCCTGGCACAGGACACCGTTGTCCGGGTAGGCATCTGGCAGGATCAGTGGCGGTAGCTGGCGCGTGGCCCAGTACCAGTCTTCGGCGAACGACTCTTGCAGGCAGGCCAGCACCGGCCCGCTAATCTGCACATGGGTGTCGCGCCAGGGTGAAAGCTGCGGGTGCTTACCCAGGTACTCGTCACCCACGTTGTGCCCGCCGATGAAACCGACCAGGCCATCCACCACCACGATCTTGCGATGGTTGCGGAAGTTGACCTGGAAACGATTGAACCAGCCGCGGCGGGTGGCGAAGGCATGGATCTGCACACCACCGTCACGCAGCACCTGGCTGTAACTGGCCGGCAAGGCGTGGCTGCCGACACGGTCGTAGAGCACGAACACCTGCACCCCTTCGGCGGCCTTGCGTAACAACAGTTGCTGCAGCGCTTTGCCAAGGGTGTCGTCATGAATGATGAAGAACTGCACCAGCACCACATCGCGGGCTTTCTCGATGGCAGCGAAAATGGCATCAAATGTGGCCTGGCCATTGATCAGCAGTTTCACCTGGTTGTTTGCCAGGCATGGCATGCGACCCAGCTTGGGCATGGCGCGCAAGGCTGCGTAGCTTTCCGACTCACGGGCAGTAAGGGCTTCCTCAACCCAGGGCCGCCAGTTGAGGTTGGCCATGGCCACGTGCATTTCCTGGTTGGCCTGGCGCCGCGCCTTGATGTAGGCATAGAACGATCGGGCACCGAAGACCAGATAGGGAATCAAGGTGAGGTAGGGGATGAAGAACAAGGGCATGGCCCAGGCAATCGCGCCTTGGGCAGTCCGCACGGTGAACACCGCGTGCAGTGCGGCTACGATACCCAGCAGATGTATCAGGCCGAGTAGGTAACCAAAGAAGTAGGGGCTGTGGTAATCCATATGCATCCTGCTTGCCGAGTACACTAGAGGTAACAGAACACGTTCCCGGTCCGCCTTGCAACCCGAAGGTGGATTTGGCGTCTAAGGCTCAGCCCGGCCCGCTTGGCCGGCTTTTTTCCAGGAGCGTTCGTCCATGAAGATTCGTCTGCCACTGTTGGCGTTGGCCCTAGCAATGAGCAGCCCGCTGGTGCATGCCCAGATGCTGCAACCCGGTTTGTGGGAGCTGACCACCAGCAACATGCAGGTCGATGGCAAGCCGCTACCCGACATGGAATTCATGCTCGGCCAGTTAAAAAACCTGCCGCCAGAGCAGCGCGCAATGATGGAAGGGGTGTTGGCCAAACAGGGAGTAAGCGTAGGCGGTAAGGGTGTACGTTCGTGCCTGACGCCAGAACAGGTGGCAACCAACGACATCCCGCTGCAGGACCCGAAGTCAGGTTGCACGCAGAAGATCACTGACCGCACCGGTAATGTGTGGAAGTTTCAGTTCAGCTGCCCGAAGGCCCAGGGGAGTGGCCAGGCTACATTCCTCAGTGATCGGGAATTCACTACCCAGGTGAGCGGCACATTCAACGCCTCGGGTGTGCAGCAGCAAGGCAGCATGAACACCCGTGCGGTGTGGCTGGGCAATGACTGCGGCACGGTCAAACCGCGCAGCTGACATCCCATTGCCACTGGCTGGTTGCTACAGCGTCGTGGGCATGCAGGCTCTCTGCATGTTCCACGCGCAGCTTGAAGGCCTTGCTCCATTCAATTTGCCGTAGAGCCTGATGCAGGCGGCGTGCGGCGTCTTCACAGAACATCAAGTTTTGCCCGTTGGCCAAGGCGAAGGCTTGCTCGTCTGCGCGCTTTACGGCGGTCTGTACCGCCGTCCCCAGGCTGGCCTCTATGCGGTCGATCAACTCGGTGATGGGCAACACCTGCTGATTGCTGCTTAGCCGTACCTGAATCTGCGCGGTACTGCGTTGGCTATGAGGCGTAGCAACAATCCCTTCAGCACTGCCAAGCCATTGTAGTACCGCAGCCTTTTCAATCTGCTGCCCGCTGAAGTGTGTCTGAAACTGCTGCTGAATCAGCTGCCGCGCGAGTGCAGCCGAGCATGGGCAAGTCGAGGAGTAAGGGACAGAAACGGATAGTTCCACGTGGAACACTTCATTTTCGATCCTGGTATCTACCGTTACGGCGTAGCTTTTCCAGCCCGCCAATGGGCTGATCAAGGCGGGCCTGTTCAGCAGATGCTCGAAGCTGAAGCGCAAGTAAGCTGCGGAAGAAAGGCTTTCGTGGCTGCTGAGGAAATCCTCCAGAAGCTGCCGGATGGCGAGTGGTGTGAGAGGCTGGTGTTCCAATGACCCCAGCGCAAGGTAAAGCCGCGACATGTGTATGCCGCGTGAACTGCCGTCTACCAGGCTAACTCCTGCGTCGACTTTGGCAGCCGCGGTGCGCCCTTCGAATTGCACTGGCAGGGCGATTCCGCACATGCCAACCCAATTCAATGGCACGGCATACGCTTGAGTTTGTGCGGCGATATCGGGGAGCTTGAGCTGAGTCATTTGGCTTTCCAAGCAAGTAAAGGCATCAACGGCAACCGCCAATCAAACTGCAATGCAGATTGAAGCGCTGCCCGCTGGAGCTGGATACGCGGTTCAAAGTGGTCCAGCCAACGCGGCGGCTGTAACCCACCCAGGCCTCTCCATCGCTGGCCAGGCCGGTAAAAAAGGTCAATGTGCCGTAGCGGCTGTTGGTTTGTGCCCACAGGCGCCGGCTGTCGAAGTCGTAGCCGCGCAGGTAGAACGTGCTGCCTTCGGTGCGCACGCTGTAGTAACTGCCTTTGCCGTCCTGGCAGGCGAGCAGCGTGGCGCTTCGCGTACAAAGCGCCAATGCACTGCCTTTTGGCATAGCCAGCAGTGAAGTCGGCATGACCAGCATCAGCAACGCCAAGACCCTTGGCAGATTCATTTTTCATCCCCGGTGAGCACTCGTCCGTCGAGAACGGCTTGGCGAAATTGTATTGTTACTTTATAACGTTGTGCAATGCATCGTTTCGAATGCGTCTGCCTGAAGAGGTTCGCCATGCCCAATCGTCTCCCCGTCACCGTGCTGTCCGGCTTCCTGGGCGCCGGCAAGAGCACACTGCTCAACCATGTGCTGCGCAACCGCGACAACCTGCGGGTCGCGGTCATCGTCAATGACATGAGTGAAATCAACATCGACGCCAGTGAGGTGCAGCGCAATGTCAGCCTCAACCGCGCTGAAGAGAAGCTGGTCGAGATGAGCAACGGCTGCATCTGCTGCACCTTGCGTGAAGACCTGCTTGAAGAGGTGGCGCGGCTGGCCGAAGAAGGGCGTTTTGATTATTTGCTGATCGAGTCCACCGGTATCTCCGAACCATTACCGGTGGCCGAAACCTTCACTTTCCGCGACGAACAGGGCCGCAGTCTGTCCGATATGGCGCGCCTGGACACCATGGTCACCGTGGTCGATGGCCTGAACTTCCTGCGCGACTATCAGGCGGCAGACAGCCTGGCCAGCCGTGGCGAAACCTTGGGCGAAGAAGACGAGCGGTCAATCAGCGATCTGCTGATCGAGCAGGTCGAATTCGCCGATGTGCTGCTGCTGAGCAAGATCGACCTTATCAGCCAACATGAGCGCGAAGAACTCACCGCCATTCTGCGCAGCCTCAATGCCCGGGCTCAGATCGTACCCATGGTCATGGGGCAGGTGCCGCTGACGCGTATTCTGGACACTGGCCTGTTCGACTTCGATCAGGCAGCCCAGGCACCGGGTTGGTTGCAGGAGTTGCGCGGTGAGCATGTGCCCGAAACCGAAGAGTACGGTATCGCGGCCATGACCTGGCAGGCACGACGTCCGCTTCATCCACAGCGCTTTTTCGACTTTATCCACACTCACTGGACTAACGGGCGGTTACTGCGTTCCAAGGGTTTTTTCTGGTTGGCCAGCAAATATCAGGAAGCCGGTAGCTGGTCGCAAGCGGGCGGCATGATGCGCCATGGCCTGGCTGGCCGGTGGTGGCGCTTCGTACCGCGCGATCAGTGGCCGCAGGATGTGGATAACACCAGCGCGATCTTGAAACACTGGACTGCTGAGACCGGTGATTGCCGCCAGGAGTTGGTGTTCATCGGGCAGAATATCGACTTCGGAAAATTATCCACAGCCCTTGATGGCTGCCTGTTGACGGATCAGGAAATGGACTTGGGCCACATGGGTTGGTTACGCCTGCCCGATCCGTTTGGCCCATGGCACGAGGAGGCGGCATGAACGCGGCAACTCGGGCTGTGGATATCTTTCAGGTGCACGGCGATAGCCCGCAAGTTCTGGCTGAAGTGCTGCAGGACGGCGTGAACCTGGCCGTTTGGCGCCGGCGCCTGCCGGCACAGTTACAGGACTTTTCTGAATTGGCCATAAGCCTTGGTCAGCCCCTGGCTGATCAGCGGGTAATCGATGTGGACGAGCAGCAGATGCCAGTACTGCCCGATCTGCTGCGTGAAGCGTCGGATTTACTTGGCTATGAGGCCTTCGTTGCCGATGTGACGTGGTTGGTGGCGGCGTACACCTGCCTGGTTGGCGCACGTCGGGTCGGTTTACGTCTGCGGGTACTGGACGGTCCTATGTGCCCGCGCTTCCATGTGGATAACGTGCCATTACGCCTGCTCACTACCTATGCGGGTCCGGGTAGTGAATGGTTGCAAGAGCAGGATAGCCGGCGTGGAGAGTTACACACAGCTGATCTTCCTGTGGATAACATAAAGCGCCTGCAGCCCGGCGAGGTAGGGATACTGAAAGGCGAGAAATGGCAGGGCAACGAGGGCGCAGGCCTGGTGCATCGGTCCCCTTCAGGGCAACAGGGGCGGCTACTGCTCAGCCTTGACTGGCTGGCCTGACGGCGCATAGTGAGGCATCACCACCGCCTGAAGTCGCCCCATGCTGCAGAACATTCCCACCCATGTAATTGCCGGCCCGCTGGGCGCTGGCAAAACCACCCTGATCCGTCATCTGCTGGCCCAGCGCCCAGCCAATGAACGCTGGGCTGTACTGATCAACGAATTTGGCCTGGTAGGCCTGGATGCGGCCTTGCTCAGCCGTGACGAAGACGGCATAGCCATCGGCGAGGTGGCAGGCGGCTGCCTGTGCTGCGTCAACGGCATGCCATTTCAGGTGGGCCTGGGGCGCTTGCTGCGTAAATCCCGGCCCGACAGGTTGTTTATCGAGCCTTCCGGCTTGGGCCACCCATTACAGCTGCTGGCTCAGCTACAGCAAGCCCCTTGGGCTGGAGTGCTGACAATTCAACCACTTCTGATGGTTGTGGATGCCCTGGCCATGGCTAGAAACGAGCCCCTCACGGAGGCTCAACAGCAGGCTTTCTATGGCTGTGAGAACGTGGTTTTCAACAAGTCAGAGCTTGTGGATGAATCAGATAAGTTGTTGATAACTAATAAATTTATAAACAAGAAAATCATATGGACAGTGCAAGGTTGGCTGCCTCTGTCGGGCCTTCCGCAGGCATCTTCCCAGATTGTTGACAGCCCATTCCTAGATAACAAGATTGTCGACAATCTTGAAAGTGCCCCAGCATTACTCTGGACAGACCCCAGGCAGCCCATCTGCCTTAGCCAACAGGGGGAAGGAGGTTGGAGTATTGGCTGGCGTTGGCACCCTGGCCAACAGTTTTATCCACAGCGGTTACAGGCGTTCTTGCGCGTCTGGCCATGGCGACGCGCCAAGGGAGTTATCCACAGTGTGGAAGGCTGGCAATCATTCAATGGGCTCAATGGAGGCATGCCCGCCTGGCAGCCCAGCGAATGGCGCAGGGATACGCGTATCGAGCTGATTTTCGATCAGCCGCAATCGCAACCCGCACTGCATGCCGGGTTGAGCGAATGCCAAGTCAGCTGATCAGTTGCGCCAGCGGTTGTGCTCCTGGCGCCACTGCTGCATTTCGATGACATTGTCGGCGCGCGGTGGGGTCTTGATTTCGAACGGGTAGGGTGCCAGCTCGATCTGCACGCTGTGGGCGCCGAACTGGGTCACGGTACCGGGGTGGCGCTGCTCGCCCGTGACGGTGAACTCGAAGGCATAGATGCGTGCCAGGCGTTTACGGCCATTGGCATCCCGGACAAAGGCGATGCGCTTGAGCGCGACGGCGTCGTCGAGCAATTCGAGGTCGAGCTTGGCGCAATGCTGTTTGACCCGCTCCAGGGCTTTCTCGCGCAACCCATGGTTGTGCCACAACCAGGCGCCTGCCGTGGCTACCAGCATCAGGACGAAGAGGTTCTCCAGGGTCAACATTTGCATATGCTCCAAACAGGTGTATCCAGCTTAACTGCGTCCCTGGCCTGTCGTACAGGTGGCAATCGCGTTCATACTGCGCTGCGTACAATCCTTGAAACAGCTTTGGAAACCACCCGCATGAAACGTACCCCGCACCTGCTCGCCATTCAGTCTCATGTGGTGTTCGGCCACGCCGGCAACAGCGCCGCGGTGTTCCCCATGCAGCGTATCGGGGTCAATGTCTGGCCGCTCAATACCGTGCAGTTCTCCAATCACACACAGTATGGCCAGTGGGCGGGTGAAGTGCTTGCCCCGGCGCAAATTCCTGCGTTGGTGGAAGGTATTTCCAACATCGGCGAGCTGGGCCACTGCGATGCGGTGCTTTCCGGCTACCTGGGCAGTGCCGAACAGGGGCGAGCGATCCTGGCCGGCGTCGAGCGGATCAAGGCGGTGAACCCAAAGGCTTTGTACCTGTGCGACCCGGTCATGGGGCACCCGGAGAAGGGCTGCATCGTCCCGCCCGAAGTCAGTGCGTTTCTGCTCGAGGAGGCGGCGGTCAGGGCGGACATCCTGTGCCCCAACCAACTGGAGCTGGACAGCTTTTGTGGGCGCCGCGCGCAGTCACTGGAAGATTGCGTGAACATGGCGCGCAGCTTGCTGAAGCGTGGGCCGCAGGTGGTGGTGGTCAAGCACCTGGCCTACCCTGGGCGCGCCGAGGACCAGTTCGAAATGCTGCTGGTGACTGCCGAACACAGCTGGCACCTACGCCGCCCGCTGCTGGCGTTTCCACGCCAGCCGGTGGGGGTGGGTGACCTCACCTCCGGTTTGTTCCTGGCCCGTGTAATGCTGGGCGACAGCTGGGTGCAGGCATTCGAGTTCACGGCTGCAGCGGTGCATGAAGTGCTGCTGGAAACCCAGGCCTGCGCCAGCTACGAATTGCAGCTGGTGCGGGCTCAGGACCGCATTGCGCACCCACGGGTACGCTTCGAGGCGCAGTTGCTGGCGCTTTAGATCGCGTCGGTTTTCAGGTCCTGGTAGCGCTTCTCCAGCTCCTGGCGGATCTGGCGCCGCTGATGGCCTTGCAGGAAGCGACGCTTTTCTTCGCTGCTATGCGGCTGGCGCGGTGGCACCGGCACCGGGCGGCGATTGTCGTCGACTGCAACCATGGTGAAGAAGCAACTGTTGGAGTGGCGCACCGAGCGCTCGCGGATGTTCTCGGTCACCACTTTGATGCCGACCTCCATCGAGGTGTTGCCGGTGTAGTTGACCGACGCGAGGAAGGTCACCAGTTCACCTACGTGTACGGGTTCGCGGAAGATCACCTGGTCGACCGACAGGGTCACCACATAGCTACCGGCATAGCGGCTGGCGCAGGCGTAGGCCACTTCGTCGAGGTACTTGAGCAGGGTGCCGCCATGTACGTTGCCAGAAAAGTTGGCCATGTCCGGGGTCATCAGGACGGTCATGCTCAGCTGGGCGTTTCCAGGTTCCATAGTGTGCTCACGGTGAGGTTGCGCTGAATCGGGCGAATGGAGGGCGTTATCTGCTGACACTGCTGTTCCCCTCTTATGAATTTGCCTTGCTGATACGGGACGTTGGCTGACGCGCTGTCGTCACGCTGATCATGCCATCAGCGGCGCTTTTCCAGCCGATCTGTTTCTGCATATTGCACCGGCTTTTTGCGGCGGGGTGCGATGTTAACCTGAGTACGCCCATGCAACATGGGCGTTCCTGCATTCAATACAGTATGTACTTGCTGCTCCCTCAGGTTTGCCTTGGCAGAGGAGCGGTCTGCCCAGGCATCCAGAAAAAGACGAGAAAAGGAGTATCACGCCATGCATGCCATCAGCTTCATCCAGGACCTGGCGGTCATCATGCTGGTCGCTGGCGTGGTCACCATTCTCTTCCATCGCCTCAAGCAGCCGGTGGTGCTTGGGTACATTGTCGCGGGCTTCATCATTGGCCCGCACACCCCGCCGTTTGGCCTTATCCATGATGAAGACACCATCAAGACCCTCGCTGAACTGGGGGTGATCTTCCTGATGTTCTGCCTGGGGCTCGAGTTCAGCCTGCGCAAGCTGTTCAAGGTGGGTGCCACAGCGTTCATCGCAGCGTTCCTGGAAATCGTGCTGATGATCTGGATCGGCTTCGAGATCGGTCGCTGGTTCGGCTGGAATACCATGGACTCGCTGTTCCTCGGCGCCATCCTGGCCATATCCTCGACCACCATCATCGTCAAGGCGCTCAACGACCTGAAGATGAAGAACGAGCGCTTTGCCCAGCTGATCTTCGGCGTGCTGATTGTCGAGGACATCCTTGGCATCGGCATCATTGCCCTGCTGTCGGGCATCGCGGTCAGTGGCACGGTCAGCTCGGGTGAGGTGTTCTCCACTGTCGGCAAGCTGTCACTGTTCATGATCGTCGCCCTGGTCATCGGCATCTTGTTGGTGCCGCGGCTGCTGGCCTATGTGGCCAAGTTCGAAAGCAACGAGATGTTGCTGATTACCGTACTGGGCCTGTGTTTCGGCTTCTGCCTGCTGGTGGTGAAGCTGGAGTACAGCATGGTGCTTGGCGCCTTCCTGATTGGTGCGATCATGGCTGAATCGCGCCAGTTGCTGAAAATAGAAAGCCTGATCGAACCGGTACGCGACCTCTTCAGCGCCATATTCTTCGTCGCCATCGGCCTGATGATCGACCCCCAGGTGCTCATAGACTACGCCTGGCCGATCGTGGTCATCACCTTGGCGGTGGTGCTGGGCAAGATGCTGTCTTGTGGCATGGGGGCGTTCATCGCCGGCAATGATGGGCGCACGTCGCTGCGCGTGGGCATGGGGCTATCGCAAATTGGCGAATTCTCTTTCATCATCGCCGCGCTGGGCATGACCCTGCAGGTAACCAGCGATTTCCTTTACCCGGTGGCTGTCGCGGTATCGGCAATCACCACGTTGCTGACGCCGTACCTGATCCGCGCGGCCGACCCGTTGTCGCAAAAGCTGGGCAATATAGTGCCGGGCCGCCTGGCGCGGGTGCTGTCGTTGTATGGCGAGTGGTTGCGCAACATCCAGCCGCAGGGCGAGAGCGCCATGCTGGCGGCGATGATTCGGCGCATCCTGTTGCAGGTGGGGGTAAACCTGGCGCTGGTAATCGCCATTTTCTTCAGTGGTGGCTACTTCGCAGGGCGAATCGGCAACTGGCTCAGTGAGTGGGTGAGCGATGCGAGCCAGCAGAAGGCTGTGATCTGGGGGGCGGCCTTGTTGCTGTCACTGCCATTCCTTATCGCCGCCTACCGCAAGCTCAAGGCACTTTCGATGTTGCTGGCAGAGATGGGCGTGAAGCCTGAAATGGCAGGGCGGCATACCCAGCGTGTGCGCCGTGTGATTGCTGAAGTTATCCCGCTGTTGTCGCTGCTGGTGATCTTCCTGCTGCTGTCGGCATTGTCGGCGAGCATTCTGCCGACCAGCGAGTTGTTGCTGGTGATTGCTGTAGTCGCTGCCGTGGTGGTGGCGTTGTTGTGGCGCTGGTTCATCCGCGTGCACACGCGCATGCAGATCGCCTTGTTGGAGACGCTAGAGAATAGTCGCGAGAACTCGCACTAAGGGGCAATGCTCCCTGCGCAAGATTTCACCGTCGTCCGAGGGGATGGAGCGGTAGCGATGTCGCCAGGCGCAGAAAGCCTGGCGATTTTAACTACATTGATGGCACTAAGCCATAAATATTCCTGTGGATATTTCAGCTTTCCAGCCAAACATCCCGCGCCCAGTGCCACACCGATTCCCAGCTGTCTTCGCCGACCAGTTCCTCATCGGCATCCCACAGCACCACGGTGCCATCTTCTTCTACGCAGTAGTAGTTGTCGCCGTCCTGACACAGTGGGATCAACTCACGCGGCACGCCGGCATCCCAAGCTGTGGCGGCAACTTCTGGCAGGTACGTGTGCGACTGCGGGTCGGTACAAGTGACAGGCTCAAGAGAGCCGTAAACAACATCACTTACGGTCAGCAGAAACTCTTTGAACACGAATGGAATATTGATGAACAGCTGCTCTTCGATCTCCACCAGCTGGTCCTCGTCGGGAAGCTCCAAGGGCACCGGTACGGGTTCATTGGCTTCACGGAGTTGTTCGATCACTTCTTCCACGGTTCACTTCCTCTGACCTAGATGACAACGCTGCGCGTTATACCCTAGTAGGCCAGTCTGGCAAAAGCAAAAACCCCGGGACAGGCCCGGGGTTTTTCATGCAGCACGTAGCGGTTAGCCGTTTTGACGGATACCGGCAACCAGCCAAGGTTGGTTCTCGCCCTGGGCGCGAACCATGTGCCAGCTTTCGCTGAACACTTCGCCCTGGTCGAAGCGCGAGTTCTTCGACACGCCACGGAAGGTCAGGGTGGCGTCGGTGCGGTCGGCGCGGTCGTCGAGACCGTCCAGCTGCACTTCCAGGTTATCGATGTAGGTAGCCTGGAAGCCATCACCCAGCTCAGCACGCTCGCGCTTGAGGAACTCCAGCATTTGCGGAGTAACGAACTCGGCGATCTTGTCCATTTCGTTGGCATCCCAGTGCTGCTGCAGCGACTGGAAATGGTTACGGGCGGCAGCCAGGAAGTTCTGCTCGTTGAACCAAGCCGGGGCGTTGATTACCGGAGCGGCTGCGGCGGCAGGTGCGGCCGAACCCCCGAAGATCGACGGCTGGGCAGGCTGGGCGTGAGCCTCACGCTGCATCGGCGCATGGCCTGGCATGGCCATTTGCGGCTGCTGCTGGCGGCGGCGCGCGGCGATGAAGCGGAACACCAGGAAGGCAATGAGCGCCACGATCAGGAAGTCCATGATCTGGAAGCCTTCGAAACCGTCGCCCATGAACATGGACGCCAGCAGGCCACCGGCGGCCAGGCCGGCCAATGGGCCCAACCAGCGCGAAGCACCGCTGGCGGCCGGGGCTGCACGACCAGGTGCGGTCGGCGCGGCGGCAGGCGTGGTTGGCGTAGCCTGGCGGGTCTGGTGAATAGGCGCGGAGCCCGAGCTCTTACCGCCGCCGAAACGCTTGGCGTTGGCGTCCAGGCTCAGCGTCAGGCCGACGCAGAGCGCCAGTGCGATGCTAAGAAAACGTTGCATAAGTGGGATATCCCCTGTTGTGGATTGCACGCGCGTCATGGTGCACAGGTTCCCGGGCACATGACCAGCGACATAATGTTTCGAGCTTTTGCCTGAATGTTACAAGGCCGCCCCGGCAGGGCGGCCTTGCGCTTTCAGATGGCCTCGAGCTTGGCATACCCCAGCATCAGCCACTTGCTGCCTTCGGCAAAGTTCACCTGCACCCGCGCCTGCGCACCCGAGCCCTCGAAGTTGAGGATCACACCTTCGCCAAACACTGCATGTTGTACACGCTGGCCAAGGTTGAACGCGGTCTGCGGAATACTGGCATTGGCAAACAGGTTGCTGTTGGTGGCGGTCTTGGCCCCACCGAACGGGCGGCTGACGCTGTTGGACAGGCGCACTTCCTGAACCAAGCCTGGCGGAATTTCGCGCACGAAACGCGACACCTTGTTGTAGGTCTCGCTGCCATACAGGCGACGGGTTTCGGCATAGGTCATGACCAGCTGGCGCATGGCGCGGGTGATGCCCACGTAGGCCAGGCGCCGTTCCTCTTCCAGGCGGCCGGGTTCTTCCAGGCTCATCTTGTGCGGGAACAGGCCTTCTTCCATGCCCACCAGGAACACATACGGGAACTCCAGGCCTTTGGCGCTGTGCAGGGTCATCAGCTGGATGCTGTCTTCATGCTCATCAGCCTGGGTATCGCCCGCTTCAAGCGAGGCATGCCCCAAGAAGGCTGACAGTGGCGAGAGGTCGGCATCTTCGTCGGCGGATTCGAAGTTGCGTGCAGCGCTGACCAGTTCCTCAAGGTTTTCTACCCGTGCCTGGCCCTTTTCACCTTTTTCTTCCTGGTGATAGAGGATCAGCCCGGACTGCTCGATGGTGGTCTGGGTCATGGTATGCAGCGGCATGTCCACGACTTTGGCGGCCAGCCCCTCGATCAGCTCGATGAAAGCCCCCAGGGCACTGGCGGCGCGGCCCTTCAGGGCCTTGGCGGCGAGCAGCTGGCACATGGCTTCCCACATCGACAGCTGGCTGTGACGGGCGTGTTCACGGATGGCTTCGACGGTTTTTTCGCCAATACCGCGCGGCGGCACGTTGATCACCCGCTCCAGGGCGGCATCGTTGCCACGCCCTTCGATCAGCCGCAGGTATGCCATGGCGTTCTTGATTTCGGCGCGTTCGAAGAAGCGTTGGCCGCCATAGATGCGGTAGGGGATGCGCTCGCGCAGCAGGGCCTCTTCCAGCACCCGCGACTGGGCGTTGGAACGGTACAGAATGGCGATCTCGTTACGCGCATTGCCCTGCTTGACCAGGCTTTCGATGGTTTCCACCACGTAGCGTGCTTCGTCGTGCTCGTTGTAGGCCGCGTACAGGGTCAGCGGTTCACCTTCGCCCATGTCGGTCCACAGCTCTTTGCCCAGGCGCCCGCTGTTGTTGGCGATCAGGGCGTTGGCAGCCTTGAGGATGCCGCCGGTGGAGCGGTAGTTCTGCTCCAGGCGGATCATCTCGGCGTCGGGGAAGTCGGCGGTGTACTGGTGAATGTTTTCGATCTTGGCGCCGCGCCAGCCGTAGATCGACTGGTCGTCATCGCCTACCGCCATCAAGCTGGCGCCACCGCGCGCCAACAGGCGCAGCCAGGCGTACTGCACGGCGTTGGTATCCTGGAACTCGTCCACCAGCACGTGCTGGAAGCGCCGCTGGTAGTGCTCCAGCAAGCCCGGGTGGTCGCGCCACAGGTCCAGGGCGCGCAGCAGCAGCTCGGAGAAGTCGATGACCCCGGCGCGCTCGCAGGCCTGCTCGTAGGCGGTATAGACCTCGCGCATGGTCGCCAGGAACAGGTCGCCACCGGCCTGGATATGCTGCGGGCGCAGGCCCTCGTCCTTCTGCCCGTTGATGAACCACTGGGCCTGGCGTGCCGGCCACTTCTGCTCGTCCAGGCCCAGCTCACGCATTACCCGCTTGATCAGGCGTTGCTGGTCGTCGCTGTCGAGGATCTGGAAGTTCTGAACCAACCGTGCTTCCTGCCAGTGGGCCCGCAGCAGGCGATGGGCCAGGCCGTGGAAGGTGCCTACCCACATACCCGCCGGGTTGATCCCCAGCAGTTGCTCGATCCGCTGGCGCATTTCTGCAGCAGCCTTGTTGGTGAAGGTCACCGACAGGATCGAATGCGGCGACGCCTGCTCTACCTGGATAAGCCAGGCGATGCGGTGCACCAGCACGCGGGTTTTACCGGAACCGGCGCCGGCAAGCACCAATTGACGCCCGAGCGTGGCCGCTACGGCCTGGCGTTGGGCATCGTTGAGGGAATTAAGCAGGAGGGAGAGGTCATCTGTGTGCATCGGGCCATTCTAGGGCGCAGCAGGGGAAGGGTAAATGGCACTGTATGAATATTCACCCTTGCGCAACTGCAAAGCGGCCCCTGCAGGCCGTGCGCCTGCAGGGGCCGTCACGTCTACATCAATGGGTTTCCACGATGTCGGTGATGCAAGTGATCAGTTGGCCGTCGTGGAAAATATCTGCAGCGCATACCTGCGATGCAGCGCGAAGCGCTTCAGCTGTGCCAGTGCCTGCCATGCCGCGCCAGTAGGCTGTTGGCCTGCTCCGGGCCGTTGTTGCCCGCCGGGTAATGGCGTGGCGCCTGAAAGTGCTCTTCCCAGCCCTTGATGATCGGGTCGACCCACGCCCAGGCCGCTTCCACTTCATCACGCCGCATGAACAGCGTCGAGTCGCCTTCCAGGATGTCCAGCAGCAGGCGTTCGTAAGCGCCCCAACGACGGGTCTGGCCGAACACCTGGGCCAGGTTGAGGTCCAGGTCCACCGGCTCCAGTCGCATGCCTTTGCCGGGGCTTTTGGTCATCATGCGCAGGCTGATGCGTTCGTCCGGTTGCAGCTGGATCAACAGCTGGTTGACCTGGCCGCCGCTGAAAAGCTCATGGGGCACAGGCTTGAACTGGATGACGATCTGCGAAGTGCGCCGCGCCATGCGCTTGCCGGTGCGCAGGTAGAACGGCACGCCAGCCCAGCGCCAATTGTCGATGTGCGCCTGAACGGCCACAAAGGTTTCGGTATCGCTGTCGTTGTCCACGTCCTTTTCGAAGTAATAGGCCGGCACTTCCTGGCCACCGATGTAGCCGGCACCGTACTGACCACGCACGGTCTTGTCCTGTACGTCCTGCCCAGTAATGGGCTTGAGGGCACGCAGGACCTTCACTTTCTCGTCGCGCACGGCCTCGGCTTCGAACTGCGCGGGTGGCTCCATGGCCACCAGGCACAGCAGCTGCAGCAAGTGGTTCTGGAGCATGTCGCGGGTTGCCCCGGCGCGGTCGTAGTACCCGCCGCGGTTCTCTACACCGAGGGTTTCGCAGGCGCTGATCTGCACATGATCGACCTGGCCGTTGCGCCACACAGGTTCAAGCAGGGCGTTGGCAAAGCGCAGCGCCATGAGGTTCTGCACGGTTTCCTTGCCCAGGTAGTGATCAATGCGAAACACCTGGGGTTCTTCGAACACGGCGCCGATCGCTTCGTTGATGGCGGTGGCCGAGTGCTGTGAATGGCCAATGGGCTTTTCCAGCACAATGCGCGCCTCGCTGTCGGCCAGCCCGGAAATACGCAAGTGGTTGGCGATTGGCACGAACAGGGAGGGCGCGGTGGCCAGGTAGAAGACGCGGGTCAGCCCGCCAGGCTCGCCGAGGTAGCGCGCCAGGCGACCGAAGTCGGCGCTTTGCGAGGCATCCATGGGGAAGTAGTCGAGGCGCGCGGCAAAGCGTTGCCACACATCTTCGTCGAAGTCGGTGCGGGCAATCTGCGCCCGGCAATGCCGTTCTGCGAGCTTGAGGTATTCGTTACGGCTGATGTTGCGGCGGGCGAGGGCAATGATGCGTACCGCGTTGTTCAGGCGCGCCTCGCGATACAAATGGTAGAGCGCCGGAAGCAATTTGTGCAGGGCCAGGTCGCCCGTGCCACCGAACACCAGAATGTCGCAAGGAATAGTCAAACCACCACTCTCCACGTTCGTTTAACTGGGCGGGTTGGCGTCCATGTAGTATAACTACAAGAAAGCTACAACCCGGCCAGCCGATCATAACCGAGTCCAGCCCGTGAATCTGTTGCAACATATCGCCCAATCGCGCCACCTGCTGCGCAAATCGGAACTCAAAGTGGCCGACCACGTGCTGCTCGACCCGGCTGCCGTCATGCACAGCTCCATGGCCGATCTGGCGCACAGTGTGGGCATCAGCGAGCCGACCATCGTACGTTTCTGCCGGGCGATCGGTTGCTCGGGCTTCCAGGACCTGAAACTCAAGCTGGCGCAGAGCCTGGCGGCTGGGGCCAGTTTTGGCCAGTTTGCCATCCATGAAGACGACTCGGTCGCCGACTACAGCCTGAAGATCTTCGACACCACCCTGCACACCCTGATGGAAGTGCGCGAGCACCTCGACCCGCATGCGCTTCAGCAGGCGGTGAGCGCCATGGCCCAGGCACAGCGTGTCGAGTTCTATGGCTTTGGTGCCTCTGGTGCGGTGGCGGCCGATGCCCAGCACAAGTTCTTCCGCCTGCTGCTCAGTGCCGCTGCTTATTCCGACCCGCACATGCAGGCGATGTCGGCGGTAACCTTGAAGCCGGGCGATGTGGCCGTGTGTATTTCCCAGTCGGGTCGCTCCAAGGACTTGCTGATCACCGCCAACCTGGTGCGTGAGAGCGGCGCCAACCTGATTACCCTGTGCCCCAGCCAGACGCCGCTGGCCGAGCTGTCGACGGTCAACCTGGCGATCGACGTGCATGAGGACACCGAAATCTATACCCCGCTGACCTCGCGTATCGCCCACCTTGTGGTGATTGACGTGCTGGCCATGGGCGTGGCCATGGCGCGGGGCCCGAGCCTGGTCAACCACCTGAAAAGCGTGAAGCGCAGCTTGCGCAGCCTGCGTTTGTCGCCCAAGTCGATCAAGGCTACAGATGACTGAATTCGGCCTGTAACGGCCTTTACGCGAGTTCATCCGTGAAAAGGCCGGCAAAGGCGAAGCAAATTTCACTGTTTTGTCACCATTCCACAGCCAAACCGTAAACCATCAAGGCCAGTCTGAAACTCCCGCATCCTATCTGGGAGACAGGCAATGGCTCGTGACTTCGATGGTACGTACCAACCCAACGCCAAGGCTCGCAAACAGCAGGAAAAGGATCAGCGCCGCATGGAATACCGCCGCGCGATCGAAAGCTATTGCGACCAACGTCAGCTGCTGCGCGACCTGGTGGATTACCCCGAGTTGCAAGAACTCACGGTGTGGCAGGCGTCGGCGGCAACTTCCCCGAAAAACGCTCAACAAGCGCGCTGATCAACGCACGTTCGCCGCGGATGAATGCCAGAAAGGCCAAGGCCACCGGCGACTGTCGCTTGGCCTTGGACTGCACCACGCACCAGCTGCGGTACAGCGGCAGTTCCTCCACCGGTAATTCCTTCAGCACCCCGGTGGCCAGTTCCAGGTTGACTGCGTGGCGGGTGAGCAGGGCGATCCCAAGGCCGGCGATCACGCATTCGCGCTGGGCATCGGCCGATGCAACCTCCAGGGTCTGGGTGAAGTGCACGCGTTTGTCCTTGAAGTACTCTTCGCAAGCCTTGCGCGTCCCTGAACCTTGCTCACGGACCAACAGGGTATGAGGCTCCAGGTCCTGCAGGCGCAGCTGTTCGAGCTTGCACAGCGGGTGCTCGGGCGGCGCCACGGCAACGATCGGGTTGTTGAGGAATGGCAGAAACTCCAGACCCATGTCCTGCGGCACCATCGACATGATGATCAGGTCGTCGCGGTTGTCGGAAAGACGGCGAATGGCCTGGGCGCGGTTGACCACTGTCAGGGTCAGGTTGACCTCCGGGTGACGCTGCTTGAATGCGGCGAACAGGTGTGGCACGAAGTACTTGGCACTGGACTCGATCGCCAGCTTCAACTGACCCTGCAATGAGCCCTGCATGTCCGACAGCTGCATGTCCAGGCTCTCCAGGCGCCCGAAAATGTCGTGGCTGGCGCGTTGCAACGCTTCGGCCGCCTCGGTGAGGTAGAGCTTCTTGCCCACATACTCGAACAGCGGCTGGCCGATCAGCTCTTCAAGCTGGCGGATCTGTAGACTAACGGCGGGTTGCGTCAGCGACATCTCTTCCGCCGCACGGCTGTAAGAACGTAAATCACACACCTCATTGAAGATCTGCAATTGACGCAAAGTCATACGCATCAAGGACTTACGCATTTCTTGTCTCGCCTTCGGCAACACCTTGTTACCGCACTATAAGCTTTTGCTAATACAGCCCCTAACAAATATTGATTTTTGTTTATCGACCTACAGCGCTAGGGTGAATGTGCGACTGGCCAGCAACGCCTGGTCACGCGCCGACCGGTAGAACCGGCTCGACTGTTCCTACGGCTTTGGGAAGACTCCAGTGATAAAAAAAATCCTGATCGCCAACCGAGGTGAAATCGCAGTTCGGATCGTGCGTGCCTGCGCCGAGATGGGCATACGCTCGGTAGCGATCTTTTCCGACGCCGACCGGCATGCCTTGCACGTCAAGCGCGCCGACGAAGCCCACAGCATTGGTGCCGAGCCGCTGGCCGGCTACCTGAACCCGCGCAAGCTGGTGAACCTGGCTGTGGAAACCGGTTGTGATGCCCTGCACCCGGGCTATGGTTTTTTGTCGGAAAACGCTGAACTGGCAGAGATCTGCGCCGAGCGCGGGATCAAGTTCATCGGCCCGGCCGCCGACGTGATTCGCCGCATGGGCGACAAGACCGAAGCGCGCCGCACCATGATCGCCGCTGGTGTGCCGGTCACCCCTGGCACCGAAGGCAACGTTGCCGATATTCATGAAGCCTTGAGCGAAGGCGAGCGCATCGGTTACCCGGTGATGCTCAAGGCCACCTCCGGTGGTGGCGGTCGCGGTATTCGCCGTTGCAACAGCCGCGAAGAACTGGAACAGAACTTCCCACGGGTGATTTCCGAGGCGACCAAGGCCTTTGGTTCGGCTGAAGTGTTCCTGGAAAAGTGCATCGTCAACCCCAAGCACATCGAGGCGCAGATCCTCGGTGACAGCTTTGGCAACGTGGTGCACCTGTTCGAGCGCGACTGCTCGATCCAGCGCCGTAACCAGAAACTCATCGAAATCGCCCCAAGCCCCCAGCTCACCCCCGAGCAGCGCGCCTACATTGGCGACCTGGCAGTGCGTGCGGCCAAGGCGGTGAACTACGAGAACGCCGGTACCGTGGAGTTTCTGCTCGCCGATGGCGAGGTGTACTTCATGGAAATGAACACCCGGGTGCAGGTGGAACACACCATCACCGAGGAAATCACCGGTATCGACATCGTCCGTGAGCAGATTCGCATTGCCTCGGGCTTGCCGCTGTCGGTCAAGCAAGAAGACATTCAGCACCGCGGTTACGCGTTGCAGTTCCGTATCAACGCCGAAGACCCGAAGAACAACTTCCTGCCAAGTTTCGGCAAGATCACCCGTTACTACGCCCCCGGCGGCCCCGGCGTGCGTACCGACACGGCGATCTACACCGGCTACACCATTCCGCCGTTCTACGACTCCATGTGCCTGAAACTGGTGGTGTGGGCGTTGACCTGGGAAGAAGCCATGGACCGCGGCCTGCGGGCCCTGGACGACATGCGCGTGCAAGGGGTGAAGACCACCGCCGCGTACTACCAGGAAATCCTGCGCAATCCGGAATTCCGTAGCGGCCAGTTCAATACCAGCTTCGTCGAAAGCCACCCTGAACTGACCAACTACTCGATCAAGCGCAAACCCGAAGAGCTGGCCCTGGCCATCGCCGCCGCCATCGCCGCCCACGCAGGCCTGTGAGGAACCCCATAATGTCCAAGAAAATTCACGTAACCGACACGATCCTGCGCGACGCCCACCAGTCCCTGCTGGCCACCCGCATGCGTACCGAAGACATGCTGCCGATCTGCGACAAGCTCGACAAAGTCGGCTACTGGTCGCTGGAAGTCTGGGGTGGCGCCACCTTCGACGCCTGCGTGCGCTTCCTCAAGGAAGACCCGTGGGAGCGCCTGCGCAAGCTGCGTGCAGCACTGCCTAATACTCGCCTGCAAATGCTGCTGCGCGGCCAAAACCTGCTGGGCTACCGCCACTACAGCGACGACGTGGTCAAAGCTTTCGTCGCCAAGGCTGCGGTCAACGGCATCGATGTTTTCCGTATTTTCGACGCCATGAACGACGTGCGTAACCTGCGCGTGGCCATCGAAGCGGTCAAGGCCGCCGGCAAGCACGCCCAGGGCACCATCGCCTACACCACCAGCCCGGTGCACACCATCGAAGCCTTCGTGAACCAAGCCAAACAGATGGAAGCCATGGGTTGCGACTCGGTAGCGATCAAGGACATGGCCGGCCTGCTGACCCCATTCGCCACTGGCGAGCTGGTCAAGGCGCTGAAGGCCGAGCAGTCGCTGCCGGTGTTCATCCACTCCCACGACACCGCCGGCCTGGCGGCCATGTGCCAGCTCAAGGCTGTGGAAAACGGTGCAGACCACATCGACACCGCCATTTCCAGCTTCGCCTGGGGCACCAGCCACCCGGGTACCGAGTCGATGGTTGCCGCGCTCAAGGGCAGTGAGTTCGATACCGGCCTGGACCTGGAGCTGCTGCAGGAAATCGGCCTGTACTTCTACGCCGTGCGCAAGAAGTACCACCAGTTCGAAAGCGAGTTCACCGCCGTGGACACCCGCGTGCAGGTCAACCAGGTGCCGGGCGGCATGATTTCCAACCTGGCCAACCAGTTGAAAGAGCAGGGCGCGCTCAACCGCATGAACGAAGTGCTGGCTGAGATCCCACGTGTGCGTGAAGACCTTGGTTACCCGCCGCTGGTAACGCCGACCTCGCAGATCGTCGGCACCCAGGCGTTCTTCAACGTGCTGGCCGGCGAGCGCTACAAGACCATCACCAACGAGGTGAAGCTGTACCTGCAAGGCGGTTACGGCAAGGCGCCAGGTGTGGTCAACGAGCAACTGCGCCGCCAGGCGATCGGCAGCGAAGAAGTGATCGACGTGCGCCCGGCCGACCTGCTGAAGCCGGAGATGGCCAAGCTGCGTACCGACATCGGCGCCCTGGCCCGCTGTGAAGAGGACGTGCTGACCTTTGCCATGTTCCCGGACATTGGCCGCAAGTTCCTCGAAGAACGCGAAGCCGGCACGCTCACCCCGGAAGCCCTGCTGCCGATTCCAGAAGCTGGCGCCGTTTCTGCCCCTGGCGGTGAAGGCGTACCGACCGAGTTCGTCATCGACGTGCACGGCGAAACCTACCGCGTCGACATCACGGGTGTGGGTGTGAAGGCCGAAGGCAAGCGCCACTTCTACCTGTCCATCGACGGCATGCCGGAAGAAGTGGTGTTCGAACCACTCAACGAATTCGTCGGCGGCGGCGGCAGCAAACGCAAGCAAGCCACCGACCCAGGCCACGTCAGCACCACCATGCCAGGCAACATCGTCGATGTGCTGGTCAAGGAAGGTGACGTGGTCAAGGCCGGTCAGGCCGTGCTGATCACCGAAGCCATGAAGATGGAGACCGAAGTGCAGGCGGCCATCGCCGGCAAGGTCGTCGCCATCCATGTGGCCAAGGGCGATCGCGTGACGCCGGGTGAAATCCTGATCGAGATCGAGGGCTGATTCAGGCCTTCATCCACAAGCGGTTTACCTCTGGGGAGCGGATGCTCCCCTTTTTTTTGTGCTGCATTTGATGGCCCTGTCGCCAGCAAGCCAATACAAAAATCAACCGTTGCGGCACGCTTCCAATGTTTGTCGCTGCCCGCCTGGCTGCTGATTATCCTCACCCAGCCACCGCTCGAAGCCGGCAGCCACCGCCGGCCATTCATCATCGGTAATCGAATACCAGGCCGTGTCGCGGTTGTGGTCCTTCACCACCAGGTGTTTGCGGAAAACCCCTTCGTAGGTGAAGCCAAATCGCTCCGCTGCACGCTTCGAGCGGGCGTTGGCGTTATTGCACTTCCACTCCAGCCGGCGGTTGCCCAGTTCGAAGCCGAGCTTGCCCAGCAGGTACACCGCCTCGGTGCTCTTGGGTGTGCGCTGCATGGGGGCGCCGAAAGCGATATGGCCGATTTCGATTCGGCCGTGGTCGGGCACGATCGACATCAGGGTGAGGATGCCCTGGGCCTGGCCACTAGCGCGGTCGATGACGGTGTAGTACAGCGGGTCCTGGCCTGCAGCGTTGCCTTCCAGCCAGCGATCGAAGGCGGCACGTTCGGCGAATGGGCCGTAGGGCAGGTAGTCCCACAGCACTGGGTCGGAGGCTGGCCCCTGCAGTACCTCCCAGAGGTCGTTGCCATGGCGCACCGGGTCGAGCTTTTCCAGGCGGATGAAGCGGCCTTCGATTGGCTCGGCCTTGGGTGTTGCGGCGGGTTTCCAGTTCAATGCGTCAGTCATATCTGGCCTACAAACCTTTGCGGAATTGGATGAAGCCCGAGCGCTCGGCAACCTGCTGATACAGGCTGATGGCGGTGGCGTTGGTTTCGTGGGTCAGCCAGTGCACCTTGCTGCAGTTATCGGCCTTGGCGGTGGTGTAGACGTGTTCGATCAGTTGCCGACCGATGCCCAGGCCACGCTGCGTGCTGTCCACGTACAGGTCTTGCAGGTAGCAGGCATTCTCGATGCTCCAGTTGGAGCGATGGTAGATGAAGTTGACCATCCCCACGGCCTTGCCATCGACCCAGGCCAGTGCCGAATGGGTTGGCTCGTTAGGGTCGAGCAGGCGCTGCCAGGTGCTCTGGCTGACTTCATCGGCCAACTCGGTTTCGTAGAAGTGCAAGTAGGCCTGCCACAGGGCCTGCCAGGCGGCGTGATCTTGGGCGGTGACAGGGCGCAGGGTAACGCTAGACATGGGGCTATTCCTTCAGAGTTGGCGCATGTGCGCCGCGAGTTGGTTGTCTTGTTGATCGGTACTGGCGCTCAGGCTTTCGCACACACCGGCGATGTCTTGCTCGGAGCGGTTCTGGCTGAGCTTGCGCGCGCCTTGCAGGCGGGCGATGGGCAGGCGGACCCCGACGATGGCGCGGAGCATGCCGTCGAGGTAGTCAGCAGGGGCATCGGTGACCTTCCACGGTTCGCTGCGCCCCTGTTCGTGTCGGTCGGTCAGGCGGCTTACGATCGCCAGCAGCGGCTCGGCCTCATGGATAACATCGGCCGGGCCATAGGCGTGCACAGCCAGGTAGTTCCAGGTCGGCACCACCTTGGGGTTATCGGCCTTGCTTGGGTAGTAGCTGGGGCTGACATAGGCATCGGCGCCGGGGAACACCAGCAGCGCTTCGCCGCCTTGCTCGAGGTCTTGCCATTGGCGGTTGGCCCGGGCCAGGTGGGCATACACTGTGCCGAACTCGCCCTCAGCGGTATCGACCAGCACCGGCAGGTGCGTGGCCAGCAGGCCCTGCTCGCCGTGGCTGACCAGAACGGCCAGACGGGTGTCCAGCATGTGTTGGTGCAGGCGGGCGAGGTCGTGTTCCTGGTGGGGTTTGCTGTTGTACATGGGCGGGATCCTTGTCGAATGGCTTCATCCTAGGCAGGCTATTGGTTCTGGGTAAGAGCCATTACTGTCTGATTTGATAGGTCCAATGCCATGAGCCAGCAGCCCCTCATACTGCCTTTCGACCCTGCCGGCATCGCCCTTGATCGCCGTCGCGGGCTTAGCCAGCAGCTTTATCAGGCGTTAAGGGCGCGGGTGCTGGATGGGCGCCTGAGCAGTGGCACGCGGCTGCCGGCCACACGTGACCTGGCGGGCATGCTGGCGCTGTCACGCAACAGCGTGGTGCGTGCCTATGACCAACTGTATGCCGAAGGCTACATCGAAAGCCGCGTCGGTGATGGCACGTACGTTAGCCAGCTTCCGAAACTATCCACACAAGTATCCACAGGGTTATCCCTGGGTTTATCAACAGGGTTATCCACATTTTCCGTTGGAAATACTGATGATTTATCCAGCGATCGACGTTTGAGCGAGCCTTTGCAGCGCTTGAAAAGTGGTCATTTGCCCTCGCCAAGAAGCGGTGCGCCTCGTGCTTTTCGCGTCGGTATTCCGGCATTCGACCTGTTCCCATTTGACGTCTGGGCCAAGCTGCAGGCGGGTTTCTGGCGCAACCCTTCCCCTGAACAGCTGGGCTACGGTGATCCGGCAGGTGAGCCGGCTTTACGCGAGTTGATCGCGGCTTACCTGCGCCGCTCGCGCGGGCTGAGCTGCACGGCTGAACAAATTGTGATCACCAGTGGTGCGCAGCAGGCCATCAGCCTTTGTGCACAGCTGCTGCTGCAACCTGGCGACGGTGTGGCTGTGGAAAACCCAGGCTATCGGGCGGCCGGTCATGCTTTCACGCTGGCGGGTGGCCGAGTGTTTGGCGTGCCGGTGGATGAAGACGGCATGGATTGCGGCCGGCTCGAGCAACGGCCGGATTGCCGGCTGGCCTATGTCACGCCTGCTCACCAGTACCCGACCGGGGTGACCATGAGCCTGGCGCGCCGCCTGGCATTGCTGGCCTGGGCGGAACGCAGCGATGGCTGGGTCATCGAGGACGACTACGACGGCGAGTATCGCTACAGTGGCGCGCCGCTGGCCCCGCTGGCAGCGCTCGACCGGCACGGGCGGGTGCTGTATGTCGGCACCTTTGGCAAGATCGCCTTCCCGGCGTTACGCCTGGGCTATCTGGTGCTCCCGCCGCAGCTGGCGCAGGCGTTCAGCCAGGGCAAGGCGCTAGCGGTGCGGCATTCGGAGGTCAGCAGCCAGTGCGTGATGGCCGAGTTCATGGCCCGCGGGCATTTTCAGCGGCATATCCGCCGTATGCGCAAGGCGGCGTTGAACCGGCGCAATGTGCTCAAGGCCGGTTGGCCAGTGGATGTTCCGGGGTTGGGCGCAATGCCGGAAGTGGCGGCTGGGCTGCATGTGAAGGTCGATGTGGATAACTTTGCGAAAGAGCAGGAACTGGTGGCAAGAGCGGAGGCGGTGGGCGTGGAGGTAACACCGCTGAGCAATTTCTGGTTGGCGGATAGCGATGTGCCTGTGGATAAGCGAGCGGGCTTGGTGCTGGGGTTTGCGGCGGTGCCGGAGGGTGAGATTGCCGAGGCCCTGATGAAGCTGCGCAAAGCCTGGAGAAAGTGAATGGGGCCGCTGTGCGGCCCTTCGTGGGTGACTCAGGTGCCGGACTTGATCCGCGTCCAGGCCCGGGTTCGCGCCCGTTCGGCATCCCGTGCCAGGGGCTTGAGGGTATACAGCTTGGCCATCGCCTCGGTCGTCGGGTACAGGTTGGGGTTGTTGCGAATCGTCGGGTTCACCTTGGCGGTCGCATCTTTGTTCGGGTTCGGATACCCAACGAAGTCGCTGATGGGTGCGATCACCTCGGGTCGCAGCAGGTAGTTGATGAACGCATGCGCATCTTCCGGGTTGGCCGCGCCCTTCGGAATCGACAGCATGTCGAACCAGATCGGCGCGCCTTCCTTGGGCAGGCGCATGTCCACCACCACGCCATTTTTCGCCTCACGGGCGCGGTTGGCGGCCTGCGAGAAGCTGCCGCTGTAGCCTACCGCCACGCAGATGTCGCCATTGGCAATATCTGCCATGTACTTCGAGGAATGGAAGTAGGTGATATGCGGGCGAATCTTCAGCATCAGTTCCTCGGCCTTCTTGTAGTCGGCCGGTTTGTCGCTGTTCGGCGGCAAGCCCAGGTACTGCAGGGCCAGAGGCATGATCTCCGATGGCGAGTCGAGCAGGGCTACGCCGCACTGCTTGAGCTTGGCGATGTTCTCTTCCTTGAAGATCAGGTCCCAGCTGTCCACCGGCGCATTGTCGCCCAGCGCCGCCTTGACCTTGGCCGGGTTGAAGCCGATCAACACGGTGCCATACATATACGGCACGGCAAACTTGTTGCCCGGGTCGTTGGCTTCGATCAGCTTCATCAGCGCCGGGTCCAGGTGTTGCCAGTTCGGCAGCTTGCTGCGGTCCAGCGGCTGGAAAACCCCGGCTTCGATCTGTTTGGCGAGGAACACGTTGGACGGTACCACCACGTCATAGCCGGAGTTGCCGGTGAGCAGCTTGGCCTCCAGTGCTTCGTTGGTGTCGAAGATGTCGTACACCAGTTTGACGCCGCTGTCCTTCTGGAAGTCGGTCAAGGTCTGCGGGGTGATGTAATCGAACCAGTTATACACACGCAGGGTGCGCTGCTCCGCTTGGGCGTGCAGGGCACCGGTGAACAGGGTGGCAGCGATGAACGGGGTGAGCAGACGCTTGAGTCGGACCATTACCGGGCTCCTGGCTGGGCGCGCTGGAAGCCTTCCAGCACATTGACCGCGTTGATACCGATTTCTTCCACAGCGTAGCCGCCTTCCATCACGAACAAGGTCGGCTTGCCCAGCTGGCCGATGCGCTGGCCCATCTCCAGGTAGTCCGGGCTGTCCAACTTGAACTGCGAGATGGGGTCATCCTTGAAGGTGTCCACACCCAGGGAGATCACCAGTACGTCGGCGTCATAGCGGGCGATGCGCTGGCAGGCGTCTTCCAGGGCGGCACTCCAGGCAGCCCAGTCGCTACCGGCCGGCAAGGGGTAGTTGATGTTGCAGCCCTCGCCGGCGCCTTCGCCGGTTTCATCGGCATAGCCGAGGAAGAACGGGAATTCATCCTGCGGGTCGCCGTGGATCGAGGCAAAGAACACATCATCGCGGCTGTAGAAGATGTCCTGGGTTCCGTTGCCGTGATGGTAGTCGACGTCGAGGATGGCAACCTTGCGCCGGCCTTGGTCGAGGAAGGCCTGAGCGGCGATGGCGGCGTTGTTGAGGTAGCAGTAGCCACCCATCACTTCGCCAGCGGCGTGGTGCCCTGGCGGACGGCACAGCGCGAAGGCCGAATGGGCACCTTGCTGGATCGCTGCCTGGGCGGTAAGGGCGACCTGGGCGGCGCTGTAGGCCGCTTGCCAAGTGCCGGCGGTGATCGGTGCACCGGCATCGAAACTGTAGTAGCCCAGCTCACCGTGCAGGCCAGTGGGTTTTACCTGGCGCAGGGTGCGTGCAGGCCAGGTGAAGGGTAGCAGGTCGCCCTCATGGCCCAATGCGGCCCAGCGGGCCCAGGCGCCCTCGAAGAAGTTCAGGTAGTCGGCGCTGTGGATGCGAAGCAACGGCGCGCGGCCGAAATCGGTAGGGCCTTGGATATCGCCGAGGTTGCGCTTTTTTACCTGGTCGAGCACATGGTCTGCACGCGAAGGCATTTCGAAGCAGGGCATCAGCTTGCCGTCGATCAGCTCGCAGCGGCCGTGGTGCAGGCGGTGGTCATCGGAATAGATCGTCAGCATTGTTGTTCTCCGGTGGGTACTGGCGTGGGTCCATTGTCATGGGCGGATCAGTACGGGAGAACGACGCAAATGGCCAAAAGGGGATCGATATGGCCAAGCGCTTTGGCCGCAGCAGCTCAACCGCGAAAGTGGCTGGGCGCCACACCACTCCAGCGTTGGAACGCATGCCGAAAGCTGGCCGTCTCACTGAAGCCCAAGGTCTCGGCAATCCGGTAAATCGGCATTTGCTCGTCTGCCAACAACTGCTTGGCCCGTTCGAACCTTAGCTCGTCCAGCAGCTGTTGATAACTGCAGCCCAACGCCTGTAAATGCCGACGCAGGGTGCGCGACGAGCAGTTCATCTGCCTCGCCAGCCCTTCCAGCCCCGGTGCTGCGTCCAACTGCTGCACCAGCAGCTGGCGAATCCGCCCTAGCCAGGCCTGGCGGCCCGTGAACTCCAGGTTCAGGCGTCGGCAGCGTTCACTCATGGCCTTGTGGGTAATCGGGTCGGCCAGCGGCAGCGGCATATCCAGCCAGCGCCTTTCGAAGGCAAAGGCATTGTCCTCGGCGGAGAAGCCGATCGGGCATTGGAACGCATCGGCATAGCGTGTGTGGTAACCAGGACGAGGGTGCTCGAAACGGGTGCCCAGCAGCGGCAACGGGCGGCCAAGCAGGTCGTCGCAGATGACTTTCAGCGAAACCAGGCAGAACTCTGCGTTGAACGCGCTCAGCGCAGGGCTGTCGTGATAGTCGCTGGCGCTGAACCAGACGCGCTGGCCGTCGTCGAGCAAACGCAGCTTGAAGACTGTTCCCAGCAGTGCCGGATACTGCAGCGCCAGGCGCAAGGCGTCACCCAAAGTGGCACTGGAGAGCAGGGCGTAACCGAGCATGCCGTAGCACGACACATGCATGCGCCGGCCCAGCTCCAGGCCGATGTCCTCACGCCGGGCCACTGCGTTGGCGCACACCTGCAGTTCCTGCTGGGTGGTGATGCGCGCATCGGCGTGGCCCAGGTCTGCCGGGCCGATG
Organism: Pseudomonas sp. NBRC 111132; assembly: GCF_001320565.1. Taxonomy (NCBI): domain Bacteria; kingdom Pseudomonadati; phylum Pseudomonadota; class Gammaproteobacteria; order Pseudomonadales; family Pseudomonadaceae; genus Pseudomonas; species Pseudomonas sp. NBRC 111132. The sequence goes on along the minus strand of NZ_BCBI01000016.1, from coordinate 30,365 downwards.
CCGCTGCCGGCCAGCAGTGCCGAGGCCTCGCAACCGTCTGCCTGAAAGACATTGAGGATCAGCGAAACCGCATTGAGGGTGGTCAGGTGACTGTGCAGCATGCTGGGTAATCCCGTTGGCCTGGGACGCATTATGGAGCAAGTTGTGTGCCGATATCCGAGGCCGCCTGGTGGCGGCAAAACCATCAGGCAAAAAAAAGGCCCGAAGCATAGGCTCGGGCCTTGAAAGGTTGAGAGGTGTCTAGTCCCTTAACCTGGTGAGACTGTTTGCAGCGGGCTGGTTACGACTTCAGCGGAACCAGGCGCGGGGCGATCATGTTTTCTGGACGCAGGATGTCGTCGAGCATCGCGTCGTCCAGCAGCTTCTCTTCACGCACCAGTTCCAGCACGCCGCGGCCGCTTTCCAGGGCAACGCGGGCGATACGGGTGGCGTTTTCGTAGCCGATGTACGGGTTCAGTGCAGTGACCAGGCCGATCGAGTGCTCGACCAGTTCACGGCAGCGCTGTTCGTTGGCGGTGATGCCGACGATGCAGTGCTCGCGCAGCATGTCCATGGCGCGTTGCAGCAGGCGGATCGAGTCGAAGATCTTGTAGGCGATCAGCGGCTCCATCACGTTCAGCTGCAGCTGGCCACCTTCGGCGGCGACGGTCAGGGCCAGGTCGTTGCCCATGATGGCGAAGGCCACCTGGTTGACGGCTTCCGGGATAACCGGGTTGACCTTGCCTGGCATGATCGAGCTGCCTGGCTGACGCGCTGGCAGGTTGATCTCGTTGATGCCGGTGCGCGGGCCGCTGGACAGCAGACGCAAGTCGTTACAGATTTTCGAGAGCTTGACCGCGGTACGCTTGAGCATGCCGGAGAACAGCACGAAGGCGCCCATGTCGGAAGTGGCTTCGATCAGGTCGGCAGCCGGTACCAGCGGCTGGCCACTGATGGCGGCCAGGCGCTGTACGGCCAGAGCCTGGTAGCCAGGGTCGGCGTTGATGCCGGTGCCGATGGCGGTACCGCCCAGGTTGATTTCGGTCAGCAGTTCCGGGGCCAGCGAGCGCAGGCGCTGCAGGTCTTCGGTCATGGTGGTGGCGAAGGCGCGGAATTCCTGGCCCAGGGTCATCGGTACGGCGTCCTGCAGCTGGGTACGGCCCATCTTCAGTACGTGGTCGAATTCTTTACCCTTGGCAGCGAAGGCCTGGATCAGGCTGTCGAGGCTGGCCAGCAGCGCGTCGTGACCCAGCAGCAGGCCCAGGCGGATAGCGGTCGGGTAGGCGTCGTTGGTCGACTGCGCCATGTTCACGTCGTTGTTCGGGTGCAGGTACTGGTACTCACCCTTCTGGTGGCCCATGGCCTCCAGCGCAACGTTGGCAATGACTTCGTTGGCGTTCATGTTGGTAGAAGTACCAGCACCGCCTTGGATCATGTCCACCACGAACTGGTCGTGGTAATCGCCTTTGATCAGGCGGGCGCAGGCTGCGGTGATGGCAGCGTGCTTGGCATCGCTCAGGTGACCCAGCTCACGGTTGGCGTCGGCAGCGGCCTGCTTGACCATGGCCAGGGCCACGACCAGCTTCGGGTAGTGCGACAGTGGAACACCGGAGAGGTGGAAGTTGTTGGCAGCGCGCAGGGTCTGGATGCCGTAGTAGGCATCTGCAGGAACTTCAAGGGTACCCAACAAGTCTTTTTCGACGCGGAACGATGCAGCGGAGGACATGATGTATATCATCTCGATTTTGACCCGGCACATGCCGGAATGGCGCCAATCCTAGGCCTGAAGGTGATTTTGCGGCCAATGCTGTTGCACGCTAACCTATGCACAAACGGCATAGTGTTTCGTGTGACGCCAATTGACATTCGAGCGTGTTCCATTTTGGTGCATGCCGGGAGATGTGCTTCGTGAACCTTGAAAGCAAATGGCTGGAAGACTTCAGTGCGCTGGCCGCTACCCGCAGTTTTTCCCAGGCGGCAGAGCGGCGTTTCGTGACCCAACCGGCCTTCAGCCGGCGCATTCGCAGCCTTGAAGCGGCGCTGGGCCTGCAACTGGTGAACCGTTCCCGCACACCGATCGAACTGACCGAAGCCGGGCAGCTTTTTCTCGTCACAGCGCGCACCGTTGTCGACCAGTTGGGCGAAATTCTCCGCCATTTACATCACCTTGAGGGTGGGCAGGGCGAGGTGGTTCAGGTAGCGGCGGCACACTCCTTGGCATCAGGCTTTTTCCCCCGTTGGGTTGCCCAGTTGCGCAACGACGGTTTGAACATCGCCACCCGCCTGGTTGCGACTAACGTCGGAGATGCCGTGCACGCATTGCGCGAGGGCGGCTGTGACCTGATGCTGGCTTTCTACGACCCGGATGCGGCCCTGCAGATGGATGCCGAGATATTCCCGTCGCTGCACATGGGCACTACGGAAATGCTGCCGGTGTGTGCAGTGGATGCTGAAGGCAAGCCATTGTTCGACCTGGAAGGCGAGGGCAGCGTGCCGCTGCTGGCCTATACCGCGGGTGCATTCCTCGGGCGGTCGGTGAATTTGCTGCTGCGCCAGCGCAACCTGCGCTATACCACCGTCTATGAAACCGCCATGGCCGACAGCCTTAAAAGCATGGCGTTGGAAGGCCTGGGCATCGCCTGGGTGCCACGCCTGTCGATGCGAGGCGAGCTGGAGCGGGGCGAACTGGCTGTCTGCGGCGGCAGCCAGTGGCATGTGCCACTGGAAATTCGCCTGTACCGCTGCGCCCTGGTGCGCAAGGCCAACGTCAGGCTGTTGTGGCGCAAGCTCGAGGGGGCGGCGGCGGTTGACCCAAAAGTCAGCCAAAGCCCCGAAAAATAAGGCCCGACAGTTGGTCGCCGGGGTGCCTTAATCGCACTACCTTACGGTATACTGCGCGGCCTTTCGACCGGATGCATCCGGTCCTGATCAGCAAACAAGCCACGCCGGTCGTCCCGCGTGGCTTGTTGTTTTTTGACGCGCCTGCGGGCGCACAAGCGAAGAGGCTCGACGATGAGTGCACTGGTTGGCGTGATCATGGGCTCCAAGTCCGATTGGTCCACCCTTAGCCACACCGCCGATATGCTGGAAAAACTCGGCATTCCCTACGAAGTGAAGGTGGTTTCCGCTCACCGCACCCCGGATCTGCTGTTCCAGTATGCCGAGGAGGCCGAGGGCCGTGGCATCGAGGTGATCATCGCCGGTGCCGGTGGCGCAGCCCACCTGCCAGGCATGTGCGCCGCCAAGACCCATCTGCCGGTGCTGGGCGTGCCGGTGCAGTCGTCGATGCTGTCGGGCGTCGATTCGCTGCTGTCGATCGTGCAGATGCCTGCTGGCGTGCCGGTTGCCACCCTGGCCATCGGCCGTGCCGGTGCGGTCAACGCTGCATTGCTGTCGGCCAGCATCCTTGGCGCCAAGTACCCGCAGTACCACGCGGCGTTGAAGCAGTTCCGCACGGAACAGACCGACACCGTGCTGGACAACCCAGACCCGCGCCAGGCTTGAGGCTCAACCCATGAAGATCGGTGTAATCGGTGGCGGCCAGCTGGGCCGCATGCTGGCCCTGGCGGGCACCCCGCTGGGCATGAACTTCGCCTTCCTCGACCCGGCGCCGGACGCTTGCGCCGCGCCCCTGGGCGAGCACCTGCGTGCCGACTACGGCGACCAGGACCACCTGCGCCAGTTGGCCGACGAAGTCGACCTGGTCACCTTCGAGTTCGAAAGCGTCCCGGCCGAGACCGTGGCCTTCCTCTCGCAGTTCGTGCCGGTGTACCCCAGCGCCGAAGCGCTGCGCATCGCCCGTGACCGCCTGTTCGAAAAGAGCATGTTCCGCGATCTGGGCATTCCCACCCCGGCCTTCGCCGACATCCTCTCGCAGGCAGGCCTGGAGGCGGCGGTGGCCAGCATCGGCCTGCCAGCCGTACTGAAAACCCGCACCCTGGGTTACGACGGCAAGGGCCAGAAGGTGCTGCGCACGCCAGAAGACGTGGTCGGTACCTTCGCCGAGCTGGGCAGCGTGCCATGCCTGCTGGAAGGCTTCGTGCCGTTCACTGGCGAGGTGTCGCTGGTGGCTGTACGTGCCCGCGATGGCGAAACCCGCTTCTACCCGCTGGTGCACAATACGCACGAAAGCGGCATCCTGCGCCTGTCGGTGGCCAGCCAGGCACACCCGCTGCAGGCCCTGGCCGAAGACTACGTCGGCCGTGTGTTGCAGAAGCTGGATTACGTTGGCGTGATGGCCTTCGAGTTCTTCGAGGTGGACGGCGGCCTGAAGGCCAACGAAATCGCCCCGCGCGTGCACAACTCCGGGCACTGGACCATCGAAGGCGCCGAGTGCAGCCAGTTCGAGAACCACCTGCGGGCCGTTGCCGGCCTGCCGCTGGGCTCGACCGCCAAGGTGGGCGAGAGCGCGATGCTCAACTTCATCGGTGAAGTGCCGGCCGTGGACAAGGTCGTCGCCATCGCCGACTGCCACCTGCACCACTATGGCAAGGCCTTCAAGGTTGGCCGCAAGGTTGGCCATGCCACGCTGCGCTGCCATGACATGGCCACCCTTGAACGCAAGATTGCCGAAGTAGAGGCACTGATCAGCAACTGATCGGGCTGCAAATCGAACTTCTGCAAGCGGCTTGCCCTCTGAACATGGCAACAAGCCAAAGCCCGTCTAGGCTTTGGCTTGTTCCATATTCACTGCAGAGGGATTGCCATGGGCATCATTGGAACCATCTTCATCGGCCTCATCGTCGGCCTGCTGGCCCGCTTCATCAAACCGGGCGACGACAGCATGGGCTGGATCATGACCATCCTGCTGGGTATTGCCGGCTCACTGTTGGCTACCTATGGCGGCCAGGCGCTGGGCATTTACCAGGCTGGGCAGGCAGCAGGCTTCCTTGGCGCCTTGATTGGTGCGGTCATCCTTCTGGTGATCTACGGATTCATCAAGAAACGCTGAATACTGGTTAGAATGCCCGGCAATTCATCCGAGTTGCCGAGCATTTCCATGCGTGCCTTTTTCCTTGTCCCCTTGCTGTTGGCCAGCGCCCTGGCCCATGCCGAACTGCCTGAAACCGACTGGCTGGAGCTGATGCCCAAGTCGGACCAGAAGGCGCTCGAGCAAATGCCCGAAATCGACCACAACTCGCCAGAAGCCATGGGCACCTTTACCGACAAGGGTGGCCTCAAGCAGAGCAAGGGCTTGCCGGCGGTGATGTACTCGACCAAGACCGTGGCGGCCATGAACGGCAAAGACATCCGCTTGGGCGGTTACCCGGTGCCGCTGGAAAGCGATGCCAAGGGCAACAGCACGCTGTTTTTCCTGGTGCCGTACCCAGGTGCATGCATCCATGTGCCGCCACCGCCGCCGAACCAGTTGGTGCTGGTGCGCTACCCGAAAGGGTTGAAGATCGATGACATCTACACACCGCTGTGGGTCAGCGGCAAGCTGAAGGTGGAAAAGGTCAGCAACGACCTGGCCGATGCGGCCTATGCACTGGATGCGGGGAAGGTGAGGGTGGTGGAAGACGCAGACCTCTGATTATCTGCACGGGCCCCTTCGCGGGTAAACCCGCGAAGGGGCCCGAAAAACCACGGCAAAACTCAGATCATTTCACAACCGATCTGCAGTCCCAGCGAATGACTTGCCCCCGGCTTCAGTTCCACCAGGTCATCCCACACATTCGCCGTTTCGATGCACAGCATTCGCTGCCAGCCATCGTCGGCCATATCTGCCAGCTCCCGCGCCCGCTCGGTCCAGGGGTTCCAGATCACCGCCGAACGTGATCCATTGCTGGTCAAGGTAACTCGCCGGTTCCAATGCGGGTCGACAATGCTCAGTCGCGATGGAGTGTCGAGGTAAATCCGGTCAGTCTCCCCGGTAAACGCCAGTGCTCCCAGCTGCTGGCGCTGTTCCCAGTCCGCCAGGGTCTCGATATAACCCAGCCCCTCGACCCCTTCGACCCGTGCCTGGCGTACATCGCTGACGGCAAAGTAGCTGTGCAGGGCTTGGCTGATAGTAACGGAGGTATTGCCCATGTTGCGGCTGGTCAGGTTCAGCTTCAGCGCCTCGCCCAGCTCCACCACCAGCTTCAACTCGACGTCATGAGGCCAGCCGGGCAGGTCGCCCTGCGCTTCAGGCAGTTCGAATTCAATGCGCAGGCCGCCGCCCACCTCCTCGATGCCCAGCAACTGCCAGTCACGCGAGCGCGCCAGCCCGTGAGCAGGTGCCTGCTCAGCGTGGTACATGGCCTGCACGGCCTCGGGGTTGCGTTGCAGGTTGCCAAACCACGGCCAGCACACCGGTACCCCGGCGCGTACCGACTTGCCCTGGCGGAAGATGGCCTGGTCGCTCAGCCACAGCAGCGGTGGTTCGCCCACCCGCTGGTAGCTGAGGATCTGTGCGCCCTGCTGGGCGATCAGGAGTTCGGCGCGGTCGCTGCTGATACGCCAGCAGTTGAGTTCGCCATGTTGCTCGGTTACGACCTGGAAGGTAGCCATTGCGTTCATCTCATTGATTGCCAGTGGGCCTTGGACCCGGGCACATGCAATGAGTTTACCGCCGGCGTGGCTCAGCGACGAGGCACGGAGCGGGTGCGGCCACTGCCGTCGATGGCGACGAAGACGAATGCCGCTTCGGTGACCTTGCGCCATTCGCTGGACAGCGGGTCGTCGCTCCACACTTCGACCATCATCTGGATCGAGCTGCGGCCGATTTCCAGGGTCTGGGTGTAGAACGACAGCTGCGCGCCTACTGCCACCGGTACCAGGAAGGCCATGCGGTCGATGGCCACGGTGGCCACGCGGCCGCCAGCAACACGGCTGGCCATGGCGGTGCCGGCCAAATCCATTTGGGCAACCAGCCAGCCGCCGAAGATGTCGCCAAACCCGTTGGTCTCGCGCGGCAGTGCGGTGATCTGCAAGGCCAGGTCGCCTTGCGGGATCGGATCTTCTTGTTCGAGCTCAATCATGCGATGGGGCCTCTGACCCGTGACGCTTTCGTTGGTGTGGCGCAAAGGCCGGGTAAACGATTCAGCTTGAAACATACTACGCCGATTTCGTTTCACTGGGCGGCCGTAGGGAAACTCTGCGAAACCGCCTGACATAAAGACCGGAGTTTTCGCACAACATCCCACGCTAGCAGCAACCTTTTCCTACGAACTGCCAGTATATAGAGCATAACGGCCAGCGACGACCGTGCATTCATGAATATCTGTAGGGATTTTGTATCGCTTTCGGCGCAGCTCGGCAATTTGCTATCTTCGCTTGTCTCCCAATCCAGAAGCCGCGTGCCAAGCGGCCTGCATGCCCTACAAAGAGAACAACGAGCGATGACTTCCGTGCCGAGCAGTATCGAGCAGCCCTCGCGGCCGCTGACCCGCAGTGACTACAAGACCCTCTCACTGTCCGCCCTGGGCGGCGCGCTGGAGTTCTACGACTTCATTATTTTCGTGTTCTTCGCCACGGTGGTGGGCAAGTTGTTCTTCCCGGCCGACATGCCGGAGTGGCTGCGCCTGATGCAAACGTTCGGCATCTTCGCCGCTGGCTACCTGGCGCGGCCGTTGGGCGGCATCATCATGGCCCATTTCGGCGACCTGCTCGGGCGCAAGAAGATGTTCACCCTGAGCATTTTCATGATGGCCGTGCCGACCCTGATCATGGGCCTGCTGCCGACGTATGCACAAATTGGCATGTGGGCACCTATCCTGCTGTTGCTGATGCGCGTGATCCAAGGCGCGGCGATCGGCGGCGAGGTGCCGGGTGCCTGGGTGTTCGTCTCCGAGCATGTGCCAGCGCGCAACACTGGCTACGCCTGCGGTACCCTGACGGCAGGCCTGACCGCCGGCATTCTGCTTGGCTCGCTGGTAGCGACACTGATCAACAGTGTGTACAGCGTGGAAGAAGTGGCCGATTACGCCTGGCGTATCCCGTTCCTGCTGGGTGGCGTGTTCGGCCTGTTCTCGGTCTACCTGCGCCGCTGGCTGCACGAAACCCCGGTGTTCGCCGAAATGCAGCAACGTAAGGCACTGGCCGAGGAGCTGCCACTGCGCGCCGTGCTGCGTGACCACCGTGGCCCGATCATCCTGTCGATGTTGCTGACCTGGATGCTGTCGGCCGGGATCGTGGTGGTCATCCTGATGACCCCGGCGCTGCTGCAGAGCTTCTACCACATCAGCCCGACCGACTCGCTCAAGGCCAACAGCCTGGCCATTGTATTGCTTAGCTTTGGCTGCATCGGCGCCGGCAGCCTGGCCGACCGCTTTGGTGCGGGCCGGGTGTTCGTGATCGGCAGCCTGCTGCTGCTGGCCAACTCCTGGACCTTCTACCACAGCCTGCCAACCCGGCCCGAGTTGCTGTTCCCGCTGTATGCCGTGACCGGCCTGTGCGTGGGCGTGATTGGCGCGGTGCCTTATGTAATGGTCAAGGCATTCCCGGCGGCGGTGCGCTTCAGCGGGCTGTCGTTCTCGTACAACGTGGCCTACGCGATCTTCGGCGGTTTGACGCCGATGGTGGTGACCGCGCTGCTGAAGGTGAGCCCGATGGCGCCTGCCTACTATGTGGCAGGCTTGTGCGCCGTTGGTCTGGCTGTGGGGCTGTACCTGCTCGCCAACAAGCGCTGATCTGCGCTGGGGCTGACTCTCGTTTGCTGCAACATGTTGAAAGACGTGAACAAGGACAGAGGAATAAGTAACGCAGTGACCGACGGCTAGATCGTCAGCCTGAGCCATACAGAGAAGGAGAATCTGTATGGCTCAAAACACACTTCATGACAGTTCCACGGGTGATGTTGTCATCACCCCTGGCTCCTCAGGTTCCAGTAGCGGCGGGGGCGGCTTCTTCAGCATTGGCGGCGGCGGTGGCTTCGGTGGTGGCTTTGGCGGTTCCAGCCGACGTCGCAAGAAGAAGCGTGCCAGAGCGCGTGCTGCTGCCTTGGCGCAAGCAAGAGCCCAGGAGCAGGCTCGCCAAGCGGCAGCCGCAAGGGCTCATGCCGAAATGCTGGCTGCATTACATAGGCAGCAAGTGGAGGCTCATAGCCAGGCACGTGAAGTTCGGCGCGTGCAGCTTGATGCGCATTTCGCTGGCCAGGCGCAAGGCTTGGCACAGGCGCTACAGCAGGAGATCAACGCAGCGCGCAAACGCCCGGAATACGACGGCAGTGAGCGTTGGCAGCTTTACCAGATCACCAAAGCGCAAAACGAAACCAAAGGGCTTATAGCCGCCAAGCAGCTTGAGTTGGCGAATCGGCAGGCGTTGGCCGGGGCTTTTGCTGGCCATGATGCTGATGCAGGTACATACGCCGCCCGACTGGCCGGGCTGGCGACCGCGCAACACATGCAGCAACTGCATCAGGGCTGGGAAACAGCGTACGTAGCGGCCTCAGAGGCTCGTTTGCTGCAGGAGGCAATTGCCCAGCTGTCGCAGCGCTCAGCCGAGCTGGCTGTAGAACATGCCCAACAGGAACAGCTCTGGCGCGCCAGGGAGGCGGAATGGGAGCGTCAGCGGCAATACGCTGAGCTGCGCGAATCCAGAATTCGCTACAAGCAGCAGGTTGACGAAGACCGGCGCCTTGTTCGGCTGAAGGAGGCCGCCACGCTGACCGTGCCAGTAGCGGCTGCTTCGGCTGGGGGCGTGTTGCTTGGTCAGGCAGGCGCGCAGGTTGCGGCTGAGCTGGCAACGGCTATCGAGCAGGCGATTGCTAGCGCGGCCAAGGAAGTGCTGAGGGTTGCAGCTATCCGCCTTGGTCAGGCGGTCGGTCTCTCGGCCACGGCCATGCTGTATTCGCCGGCGCTGGGGAATGGCGAACTGACCGAAGCCCAGCGCAGGCGTCACTTCGAAGGTTTGGGCATACATGCAGACCTGCTGGGCATTGCGCCAGGGCAGGATCTTCAGGCTATCGCCGATGCGGGTGGGTCGGCCCGCATGGGTCAGCGCATCAAGATCGAGCATCTTCCAGGTGGCAGTGCGATAGCGGTGGCCGCCACAGGCGCCGGAATCGCCCCGGAGGTCCGGGTCAGGAATGCCGTTTACGACCCCGTCACCGATACCTACCGAGTCGAGGCACAGACGCCCGACGGGAAAACCATCGTTCTGGGTAACGCTACCCCGGTGGCGGAAAGCCCGTCCAACGGCCGGATGCTCGCGCTTGAGCCACAAGCTGCAGAGGTTGGCGCTGGCGTGGACCTTCGCTTCGATGACTGCATCGTCTGTATCCCTGGTCAACTGCCCCAGTACTTTTCATTCGTAGTTTCGCCGGCGGGTACTGGTGTTGTCAGCGGTAATGGCCAAGTCGCTGGCGCTGACTGGTGGCCCGCGAATGGCGCTGCCGCTGGCGTAGCAATGCCGGTGCAGGTTGGTAACCAGCTACGCGGCCGCATGTTCACCGGCATGCCGGCATTCGAAAGCGCGGTATGGCGGGCCATTGCGGCGGAGCAGGGGTTGCTCGGTCAATTCGATGAGGTGAATCAGCGTCGAATCATCAGGGGTTTTCCACCCGTGGCCCCGCGAGCAAGTTGGAGCGGCGCGCGACACGAGTTTGAGCTTCGTCATGTTGGAGCTGTTGATGTTGGCTCTGGGTTGTACAACCTTGACCAGCTAAGAATCCACACACCAGCGGACACTCTAGGCGTGCCGGCAGTGGTCCTGCCGTTCGAGCCGTGGTTCGCCGCCAGTCTGGCCCTTGAGTTCGATGCTGGCATTGTTCAGGGCCAACCATCACGCACCTGGACGCCGTTGGTGGCCCCAGGCGCGGAGCTGCTCGGCCCGACACCCTTGCCGGAGGGGCCGTTACTGCCGGGCATTCTGCCAGGCGATACCTTGGATCCTGTGGGGCCAAGTCTTGAAATACTTCCTGGCGAGAATCCGGACGAGACAGGGGCCATAATTCCTGGATTCGGTGGTGATGTAGATCTGCCGGAGCCTGGGCTGGTTAATAATGAACCTGCAGAAGTCGGAGAAACTGGGAATTATAATGACTTGGAGCGTCGCAGCATAAGGGATGACATGGACGTGGACCACATTCCATCTCAATCCGCATTGAAACGATGGTTACAGAAAAATTTTCCAGACCTGCAACTGTATGAAATATACCAAATACTAAGGCGTGCACCTGCTGTCGTTATTCCTACAGAAGTGCATCGAAAGTACAGCGAAACGTACGGCGGGCGTAACACCAAAGCTAAACAAGCTCTAGATTCCAAAGATCCCTTGTCAGCTATTGGCAGTAATGTTGAAGCACTAAAGAAAGGTTTAATAGAAAATGGAATTTCGCCTGAACGTGTTGAGGGTATCAAGGTGGAGCTTACAGAATTGCTCAAGAAACTGATTAATAAAAGGTGACGCATGAAAAGGATTGTAGCAGTTGAGCCTTGGCTGGAAAGCGTTAACAGGACTTATGCTGATTTAGTTGAGAATGGGCTTGATCCGAATCTGCGACATATCAAGCTTTACCCGGGGGCGGAGGATTTTTACCTAGAGCCGGAGCCGGGTGTTAGTTTTGAGTTTGATTCAGACAGCAAAATGTTAAAAGCGGTGGCTATAACTATCATAAGGCGAGTGGATTTGGCGCCTGAATTTAAAGATTGTTTATCTGAGCCCTACGGTTGTTTAGATAAGAGCGCTGTTAGAACTGCTTGGGGTAGTCCTCTAAGAACGAGCGAGCCGTTGGTAATGCCGGAACCGATAGGTAAGACGGGTGGGTGGGATATGTATCGACTCTCCGGTGCGGGCTTTGGGTATATTGATTTGATTTATTCGTACACTAAGGATTTTGTTGTATCCGGTCTGGTTTTAAGGGGCACGGAAGATGAAGCTTGAAAGTCGACTGCAAGATCACGACGAGCAAAGTTTCTTATCGCTAGTCACTACGCTATGGAACGTTGAGACTCAGAGGTCTGAGCACAACGCTCTCATCGATCATTTCGACCAGATAGTCGGCCACCCCGCCGGTAGTGACCTTTTGTTCTACTCAAACGCCGATGCCGTCGGCGCTATAAACTCGCCAGAGCATATCGTTGCAACAATCAAATCGTGGCACCAGAGAAATGGCCTTCCGGCCTTCAAGGGGCAGCATTTACAGCCGCGAAGAGAGCTTCGAAGCATGGCGAGCGAACAGCGTGCCAGCCAGTCTTCCACTCGCAACCTGGAGAAAGTGCGCAAGTTGGTGGCGCAGGTTCATGCCGCTGAGCAGCAGGCAACGCTGCAGCTTGCTGCACTTGAGCAACAGCTAACCATTGACCCAGTGGCCAGCACGCCGGAACAGCAACTGGCTTTCAGCCTTGCTACGCTGCGTGCTCTGGAATCCATTCAGCACCAAGCTGCGCAGGCAGTGTTTCAACTTGAGCGGTTGCACATGTCGGTCAAGTTCGCACTCGACGCTGCCGTGCGTGATGCTACCAGCCCCTTCCTGGACGCAGCGATTCAGGCCGTGGCGTTGCAAGAAATGAATGCCGGTAGCCAGCGTCATGCTGCGGCCTTGGCCATGGCGCAAGGGCGTCATTCCGTGTTGTACGCTCGCGGTGTGTCACTGATAGAACACCTGGAAGCACGTATTGCCCAGTTGGCCAAAGCGACCGGGGCTGGCCCAGGGCATGGGCCTTTGACGTTGGTAGCGGCAGCTGATGCCTCAAACCTGCACCCGGCATTGCTGATGGCGCAGGGCTTGAACGGTGACGTTGCCCAACAGCAACGCCATCTGATCAAGACCGTGCGCTCGGCGGTGGCAGAGCTGGAGTGGCAGGCGACCTCCTTGCAAGGTGACCACCCCGGTACGTATGCGGATTTAATCGAGTTTGTGCAGGGAACCCCAAGCGATGACCCGCGTTTCGGGCTGACGGTGCCACTTGCTGAAATACTCGACGAAGATCGGCAGGATTGGGCCGATCTGGCCGCTGAACGGGCAGAGGTGGATCTGCCCATGCGTCTGTGCTCGATGGTGCGTGGTGCCCGCTCCGGCAGCACCAAAGGTGTAAAACCCTTTACCCGTTACTGTCATGTGCTGATGACCTCGACGCAGGGCCCCATCGTGCCTTCGCGCGTGCGGGTGCGGGAAGCTGGTTGGGATGCGGGTCGGCGGGCTTTCGCATTCACTAGCGAGACCGGGGCGCCTGTTACCGTTCTGTGGCAGAAGGGCAGCGCGCCCTATCCGCCGATAGACATCTCCCGGCCGCCGAGCATTAGCTATCTGCACATGCCCAATGTGCCTATCATAGAGCGCTTCATGGACCTGACGCAGGTTCAATTCGATGACTACATCGTGGTGTTTCCGCCGCAGGCTGGGCTGGCACCGGTATACGTCATGTTCAGGGATCGCCGCGAGCTTTAGCGCCGCCAGTTTCCCAGCGATATCAAGTCAGGCCATCCCGGATAACCGATGATGGCCTTTCATCCAATTGTCACAATGAAGTCATATCGTGTTCATGCGGCCTGCCGATACTTGGGCCCGTTCCATCCAACACCCCAATATTCCTGCTAGGAGCAAGGCATGAAACTGAAGCGTTTGATGGCGGCCCTCACCTTTGCCGCCGCTGGCGTTGCAACCGCCAACGCGGTAGCCGCTGTCGATCCTGCGATCCCGACCTACACCAAGACCACCGGTGTATCGGGCAACCTCTCCAGCGTTGGTTCCGATACCCTGGCGAACCTGATGACGCTGTGGGCCGAGGCCTACAAGAAGGAATATCCGAACGTAAACATCCAGATCCAGGCAGCCGGCTCCTCCACCGCGCCACCCGCGCTGACCGAAGGCACCGCCAACCTCGGCCCGATGAGCCGCAAGATGAAAGACGTCGAGCTGCAGGCCTTCGAGCAGAAGTACGGCTACAAGCCGACCGCAATCCCGGTCGCCGTCGATGCCCTGGCCGTGTTCGTGCACAAAGACAACCCGATCAAGGGCCTGACCATGGCTCAGGTCGACGCCATCTTCTCCTCCACCCGCCTGTGCGGTGGCAAGGCCGAGATCAAGACCTGGGGTGACGTCGGTGTGACCGGCGACCTGGCCAACAAGCCAATCCAGCTGTTCGGCCGCAACTCGGTCTCGGGCACCTACGGCTACTTCAAGGAAGAAGCCCTGTGCAAAGGCGACTTCAAGCCTAACGTCAACGAGCAGCCTGGCTCGGCTTCGGTCGTGCAGTCGATCAGCTCTTCGCTGAACGGCATCGGTTACTCGGGCATTGGTTACAAGACTGCCAGCGTCAAGACCGTGGCCCTGGCCAAGAAGGAAGGCGGCGAGTTCGTCGAAGACAACGAAACCAACGCCCTGAATGGCAGCTACCCGCTGTCGCGCTTCCTGTACGTTTACGTCAACAAGGCGCCGAACAAGCCTCTGGCTCCGCTGGAAGCCGAGTTCGTCAAGCTGGTGCTTTCGCAAGCTGGCCAGCAGGTCGTGGTGAAGGATGGCTACATTCCGCTGCCGGCCAAAGTCGTCGACAAGACCCTGGCTGACCTGGGCCTGTCCCACGCGGGTAACGTTGCAAAGAAGTAAGTAATTAAGAAGAGGCCGGAGCCACTGCCCGGCCTCTTCCACGAATTTCCAGTCCGAAGCCAGGTTCCCTGTGCGGCGGGCTTTCGCGCGTCACCACTTTGTAATGTTTTTGTCACACGGGACCGCTAGGGTGTGCGCATGAATGATCTGGCCAATTCCAACATGACCCAAAACTCCCAGCCCGTGCGCATTGATTTCAATACGCCCGAGTTGCAACGCAAGCGCCGCATGCGCGCGCTCAAGGACCGCCTGACCCGCTGGTATGTGCTGGTCGGCGGTCTTGCCGTACTGGCGGCAATCACCCTGATCTTCTTCTACCTGGCGTACGTGGTACTGCCACTGTTCCAGGGCGCCCAGCTGACCAGCAAGAAAGCCCTGGAGCCGACCTGGCTGCAGCAGGATGCCGGCAACCCGCTGATGATCGCGCTTGAAGAGCAGAACCTGGTGGGGATGCGGGTTTCGGACAAGGGCCAGGCATTGTTCTTCGATACCAAAACCGGCAACGCGCTCAAGCGGGTCGACCTGCCGGTGCCGGCAGACACCCAGGTCACGTCGATCAGTACCGACCAGCCGGGCAGCCCGCTGGTGGTGCTTGGCTTGTCCAATGGCCAGGCGCTGGTGTTCCACCACACCTACAAGATCACCTACCCCGACAACAAGAAAACCATCGCCCCCGGCATCGACTACCCGTACGGCGAGCAGCCGTTCGTGCTTGACGAACAGGGCCGCGCGCTGGAGCACGTGAGCGTCAACGTCAATGGCGACACCTTGCTGCTGGCCGGTTCCACTGGCGCGCACCTGCAGGTGGTCGAGCTGACTCGCACGGAAAACATGATGACCGAAGAGGTCACCACCGAGCAGAACCGTATCGCCCTGCCGCAGATGACCGAAACGGTGAAGAACATCTTCATCGACCCGCGCCAGCAGTGGTTGTACGTGATCAACGGTCGCGCCACGGCTGACGTGTTCAGCCTGCGCGACAAGAGCCTCAACGGCCGTTACAAGTTGTCTGAAAGCGCCGACACTGAAATTACCGCCACGGCCCAGCTGGTCGGTGGCATTTCGCTGATCATCGGTGACTCCAAGGGCGGCCTGGCCCAGTGGTTCATGGCCCGCGACCCGGATGGCGAATCGCGCTTCAAGCAGATTCGTACCTTCCAGATGGGCAAGGCGCCTATCGTGCAGATCGACGCCGAAGAGCGCCGCAAGGGCTTCATCGCCCTCGACGCCGACGGCAAGCTGGGCGTGTTCCACAGCACCGCGCACCGTACCTTGCTGGTCGAGCCGGCTGCCGAAGGCCCTGGCATCCTGGCCCTGTCGCCACGCGCCAACCGCATCATCATCGAAGAAGGTGGCAAGCTGCTGCCGCTGAGCCTGCGCAACCCGCACCCGGAGGTTTCCTTCAGTGCGCTGTGGGGCAAGGTGTGGTACGAGAACTACGACGAACCCAAGTACGTCTGGCAATCGACCGCTTCGAACACCGACTTCGAGCCCAAGCTCAGCCTGTCGCCGCTGACCTTCGGTACCCTCAAGGCCGCGTTCTACGCGATGATCCTGGCCGCCCCGCTGGCCATTGCCGCTGCCATCTACACCGCCTACTTCATGGCCCCTGGCATGCGCCGCAAGGTCAAGCCGGTGATCGAGCTGATGGAAGCGATGCCGACGGTGATCCTCGGCTTCTTCGCCGGCCTGTTCCTGGCCCCATACCTGGAAGGCCACTTGCCGGGTGTGTTCAGCCTGTTCCTGCTGATGCCGTTTGGCATCCTGCTGGCCGGCTTCGTCTGGAGCCGCCTGCCGGAGTCGATCCGCCTGCGTGTGCCGGATGGCTGGGAAGCGGCGATCCTGATCCCGGTCATCCTGTTCACCGGCTGGTTCGCCCTGACCATGAGCCCGCACCTGGAAAGCTGGTTCTTCGGCGGTGACATGCGCCTGTGGATCACCAACGACCTAGGTATCACCTACGACCAGCGCAACGCCCTGGTAGTGGGCATCGCCATGGGCTTCGCGGTCATTCCGAACATCTATTCCATTGCCGAAGATGCGGTGTTCAGCGTGCCACGCAGCCTGACCCTCGGCTCGCTGGCACTGGGCGCGACGCCCTGGCAGACCCTGACCCGCGTGGTCATCCTCACCGCCAGCCCAGGCATCTTCTCGGCGTTGATGATCGGCATGGGCCGGGCAGTGGGCGAGACCATGATCGTGCTGATGGCCACCGGCAACACCCCGGTGATGGAAATGAACCTGTTCGAAGGCATGCGCACCCTGGCCGCCAACGTGGCCGTGGAAATGCCGGAATCGGAAGTCGGTGGCAGCCACTATCGCGTGCTGTTCCTGGCCGCCCTGGTGCTGCTGATGTTCACCTTCATCATGAACACCTTGGCCGAGCTGATTCGCCAGCGTCTGCGCAAGAAATACTCGTCGCTTTGATAGAAAGGTAGCGATCCGTGAAAAAGGATTCCCTCAAAGGCTGGTTCAAGAGCGGCGCCCCAGGCGTCTGGATGAGCGGCGGCGCGGTGGCCATGGCGGTGATCATGACCGTCGGCCTGCTGGCGGTGATCGCCGTGCGCGGCCTGGGCCACTTCTGGCCGGCCGATCTTGTCCAGGCCACCTACAAGGTGCCGGGCCAGGCTGATCACATCGTTATCGGCGAAGTGGTGCAAAAGGAAGAGGTGCCGCGTGCCCGCCTCAAGGGCGCCGGCCTGCCGGTACCGGACCAAGGCCCGGAGTTCATGACCCGCGAGCTGATCAAGGTGGGTAACCGCGACCTCAACGGCAGCGACTTCACCTGGGTGGTTGGCGATTGGTTGGTCGACGAACAGCGCCCGGCCGACCTGATGGCCCTGGAGCGCCGCGAGTGGGGTAACTTCTACGGCTACCTGGTCAGCGTCAAGGAACAAGGCCGCGTGGTTGCCGAAGGCCCTGCAGCCTGGACCGAGTTGCAAGCCCGTCTCAAGCGTGCCAACCAGCTTAATGGCGAGCTGCAGCAACTGGAAAAGAAGGACATCGGTGCCATCAACCATGGCCTCGAGCGCCTACGCCTGCAGGCCCGCAAGCTGGAACTGGACGGCAAGCTGGACGCTGCCGCCCAGGCCGACATGGACGCCGACCGCGCCGAGCTGAACAGCCGCTACAAGGCCATCGAAGACCGCCTGACCGGCCTGCACCAGGCCTTCGCCCGCGACAGCCTGGTGGCGCGCGATGGCAATGGCCGTGAAGTGGAAATCAACCTGAGCAAGGTGGTGCACGCCATCCAGCCGAACGGCATGTCCGGTTTCACCAAGCTGGGCACCTACTTTGCCAAGGTCTGGGAGTTCCTCAGCGACGACCCGCGTGAAGCCAACACCGAGGGCGGTATCTTCCCGGCCATCTTCGGTACGGTGATGATGACCCTGATCATGGCCGTGATCGTCACCCCGTTCGGCGTGCTGGCCGCTGTCTACCTGCGTGAATACGCAAGGCAAGGCCCGGTGACCCGTTTGATCCGCATTGCGGTGAACAACCTGGCCGGTGTGCCGGCGATCGTCTACGGCGTGTTCGGCCTGGGCTTCTTCGTCTACGTGCTGGGTGGCTCGATCGACCGCCTGTTCTTCCCCGAAGCACTGCCGGCGCCGACCCTGGGCACCCCTGGCCTGCTGTGGGCATCGCTGACCCTGGCACTGCTGGCGGTGCCGGTGGTGATCGTGGCGACCGAAGAAGGCCTGGCGCGTATCCCACGCACCGTGCGTGAAGGTTCGCTGGCGCTGGGTGCGACCAAGGCGGAAACGCTGTGGAAGATCGTCCTGCCAATGGCCAGCCCGGCCATGATGACCGGCATGATCCTCGCCGTGGCCCGCGCTGCCGGTGAAGTGGCGCCGCTGATGCTGGTGGGTGTGGTGAAGCTGGCGCCGTCGCTGCCGGTGGACGGGAACTACCCGTACCTGCACCTGGACCAGAAGATCATGCACCTGGGCTTCCATATCTATGACGTCGGCTTCCAAAGCCCGAACGTCGAAGCCGCGCGGCCGCTGGTATATGCCACGGCGCTGCTGCTGGTGCTGGTGATCGCCACCCTCAACCTGTCGGCCGTGTGGATCCGCAACCACCTGCGCGAGAAGTACAAGGCGCTGGACAGCTGACCCTGATTGCAAGCGTGCCGCCCGAACGCCGGGCGGCCCTTTGAAACGAATTGATAGCGTATGGAGTTGACCATGCAGCAAGATTCCCATACCCACGGCATCGACATGTCTGCCCTGGGCCGCAACAAGCAGAGCCTGCGCCTGGCCGAAGAAACCGTGGCCATCGAAGTACCGGGCCTGAGCCTGTTCTACGGCGACAAGCAGGCGTTGTTCGACGTCAGCATGAACATCCCCAAGCAGCGCGTGACCGCCTTCATCGGGCCGTCCGGCTGCGGCAAGTCGACCCTGCTGCGCACCTTCAACCGCATGAACGACCTGGTTGACGGTTGCCGCGTGGAAGGCGCCATCAACCTGTACGGCAACAACATCTACCGCAAGGGCGAAGACGTGGCCGAGCTGCGCCGCCGTGTGGGCATGGTGTTCCAGAAGCCCAACCCGTTCCCCAAGACCATCTACGAGAACGTCGTCTACGGCCTGCGCATCCAGGGCATCAACAAGAAGCGCGTGCTGGATGAAGCCGTCGAATGGGCGTTGAAGGGCGCGGCCTTGTGGGATGAGGTGAAAGATCGCCTGCACGAGTCGGCGCTGGGCCTGTCCGGTGGCCAGCAGCAGCGCCTGGTCATCGCCCGCACCATCGCCGTGGAGCCGGAGGTGCTGTTGCTCGATGAACCCTGCTCCGCGCTGGACCCGATCTCGACGTTGAAGGTCGAAGAGCTGATCTACGAATTGAAATCCAAGTACACCATCGTCATCGTGACCCACAACATGCAACAGGCGGCCCGTGTTTCGGATTACACCGCGTTCATGTACATGGGCAAACTGGTCGAATTCGGCGATACCGATACCCTGTTCACCAACCCGGCGAAGAAGCAGACCGAAGACTACATCACCGGGCGCTACGGCTAAGCCCGACCCGCCAGGGAACGAGACGAACTACTTGAAGCTTGCAGCTTCTTCGCGGAGCGAATGATGATCAACAAAGAAAGCCTTACCCATCACATTTCCCAGCAGTTCAACGCCGAGCTCGAAGAGGTGCGCAGCCACCTGCTGGCCATGGGCGGACTGGTGGAAAAGCAGGTCAACGACGCGGTGACCGCGCTGATCGAAGCCGACTCTGGCCTGGCCCAGCAAGTGCGTGAGGTCGACGAGCAGATCAACCAGATGGAGCGCAACATCGACGAGGAGTGCCTGCGCATCCTCGCCCGCCGCCAGCCGGCGGCCTCCGACCTGCGCCTGATCATCAGCATTTCAAAGTCGGTGATCGACCTGGAGCGCATTGGTGACGAGTCGACCAAAATCGCCCGCCGCGCTATCCAGCTGTGCGAAGAAGGCGAGTCGCCACGCGGCTACGTCGAGGTGCGCCACATCGGCGACCAGGTGCGCAACATGGTCCGCGATGCGCTGGACGCCTTTGCTCGCTTCGATGCCGACCTGGCGTTGTCGGTGGCCCAGTACGACAAGACCATCGACCGCGAATACAAGACAGCGCTGCGTGAGCTGGTGACCTACATGATGGAAGACCCGCGTTCTATCTCGCGGGTGCTGAGCGTGATCTGGGTGCTGCGCTCGCTGGAGCGTATTGGCGACCATGCGCGCAACATCTCCGAATTGGTTATCTACCTGGTGCGCGGCACCGACGTGCGGCACATGGGCCTCAAGCGCATGACTGCAGAAGTGCAGGGCACTGCTGTCGTCGACGGCGAAAAGGCTAATGTTCCAGGTGAATCTGACGATAAATAAGGTTGCTCCCGAGCATCGACGCCCGGCCTTGGCCGGGCGTTTTCGTTTGCGGTCGAGAGCCGGCAGGCACCCGCGAACGATCCCGGCGTGACCAGGTTGTAGCAAATGGCCAGTACTTGGCAGTAGGCTAGTCGGGATTCAGAAGGAGTATCGATGAGTAAAGTGAATGTGCTGGTCGTGGATGACGCCCCGTTTATCCGTGACCTGGTCCGCAAGTGCCTGCGCAATGCCTTCCCGGGCATGGCCATCGACGACGCGGTCAATGGTCGCAAGGCCATGGCCATGCTCGGCAAGGAAGCGTTCGACCTGGTCCTGTGCGACTGGGAAATGCCGGAAATGTCCGGCCTGGAGCTGCTCACCTGGTGCCGCCAGCAGCCTGCGCTGAAGCACCTTCAGTTCATCATGGTGACCAGCCGTGGCGACAAGGAAAATGTCATTCAGGCGATCCAGGCGGGCGTTTCCGACTTTGTCGGCAAGCCGTTCACCAACGAACAACTGCTGACCAAGGTGAAAAAAGCCCTGACCAAGATCGGCAAGCTCGACAGCCTGATGGCTATTGGCCCGGCGCGTACCAATTCGGCGTTCGCGAACGATTCGTTGAACGCGCTGACCGCCGGCAAGCCGGAAGCGGTCAAGGTTTCGGCGCCTGCGCCAGCACCGGCTAAGCCTCTGGTCACGGCGCCCGCACCTGCTGCCTGCGCGCCGAGCGGCCGTGGTCAGGGCCAGCTGCGCCTGGCCAGTGGCATGCAGCCGTGCGTGATCAAGGCGCTTAGCCTGAAAGAAGCGCTGCTGGTGGTACGCCGCAGCGAAGCGCTGCCACAGGTGCTCGAAGGTGCGGTGCTGGACCTGGAGCAGGGCGAAAGCGCCGAAGTCGCTCGCCTGAACGGTTACCTGCATGCTGTCGCGGCGCTGGAGCCCAAGCCTGACAGTGACTGGCTGCAGTTGACGTTCAAGTTCGTCGACCAGGATGCCCAGAAGCTCGACTACCTGTCGCGGCTGATTGCCCGAGGGACTGCGCAGAAGCACTTCACCCCCGGCGCCTGAGGCAGGGGCAGGGGCAGCACAGGGCTGCTCCTGCGCCATCCGACCAACTGCAATACCCGCCACAGAACCCGCTGCTAGGCTTCGACAGATCATAACTGTCAAAAAGCCACTATCATGCCCGCGCGCCTGCTGCTGTTCTGTGCAATGCTCATGGCCTCGGCGTCGAGCCTGGGTGTGACGCTCTACAAGATCACTGACGAATCCGGTGTGATCTCTTACTCCGACCGGCCCGGCCCCGGCGCCAAGCCCCTGGTGTTGCTCGAACCCATGGTCGAAACGCTCGAAGGCCAGGTGCTGCTTAACGCAAAAACCTTCGACGGTGGTGTGAGCTTCTCGGCACGCAACGAGCTGCATGTGCCGGTAGAGGTCGAGTTACGGCTGGACAACCTGGTGAACGCACAAGGCGGCGATGCCCCGCGTATCGTGCGCCGGCTGCTACCGCCGCGCACCACGCAGATGCTCAGCGTGCTCAGGGGGCGGCCAGGGCTGCTGCTGAACTACCGTTCGACCCTGCTACAGGCCATGGGTGACCCAGGCAAACGGCCCCAGGGCTTTCGCTATGCATTCCCGTGGATCGGCGGGCCGTTCCGCGTCACCCAGGGGCCCAATGGCCGTGTCAGTCATTTTGGACCCAAGGGGCGCTATGCCATGGATATCGCCATGCCCGAAGGCACGCCCATCATCGCGGCGCGGGAAGGGGTGGTGGTGAAGATGCAGAACAGCCAGAGCGGGCGCGAGCCCAACCCGTCGGGCAATTTTGTCAGGATCCTGCACCCGGATGGCACCATGGGCGTTTACCTGCACCTGATGCGTGGCTCGGTGGTGGTGGCGGAGGGGCAGCGGGTACGGCAGGGGCAGATGCTGGCCAAGTCGGGTAATACCGGCAACAGCACAGGGCCGCACCTGCATTTCGTGGTGCAGCGCAATGTGGGGTTGGCGCTGGAGTCGATACCTTACCGGTTCGACAGGCCAATCAGCGGGTTGCCCGACTTTACTGCGGGTAACCCCTGAGATGTTTGGGGCTGCAAAGCAGCCCCATGGCCCTCAATCCAGCTTCAGTACCTTGGCCAGCACGATCTTGGGCCCTTTCATCTTCTTGATGATGATGCGCAGCCCTTCGACCTCCAGCACTTCCTCTTCTTCAGGCACTCGCTTGAGGGTTTCGTAGATCAACCCGGCCAGGGTTTCTGCCTCGATGTGGTCGAGGTCGATGCCCAGCAGACGCTCGACCTTGAACAGCGGTGTGTCGCCGCGTACCAGTAGCTTGCCCGGCTGGTAGGCGAGGATGCCGCGTTCGGTCTTGCGGTGTTCGTCCTGGATATCGCCTACCAGCACTTCCAGCACGTCTTCCATGGTCAGGTAGCCGATTACCTTGCCGTCGGCTTCCTCCACCAGGACGAAATGCGCGCCACCCTTGCGGAACTGCTCCAGCAGTTGCGACAGCGGCATGTGCCGCGATACGCGCTCCAGTGGCCGGGCTAGGTCTTCCAGGTCGATGGTCTCGGGCAAATGCTCAAGCTCAGCTAGCTCTAGCAGCAGGTCCTTGATGTGCAGCAGGCCGGTGAATTCTTCGCGCTCGGCGTCATACACCGGGTAGCGGCTGAATTTGTGGCGGCGCACCAGGGCCAGGATCTGCTTCAGCGGCGCATGCGCGTCGATGCTGATCATGTCCTCACGCGAGTTGGCCCAGTCGACCACTTCCAGCTCGCCCATTTCCACGGCCGAGGCCAGCACGCGCATGCCTTGGTCGCTTGGGTCCTGACCGCGGCTGGAGTGCAGGATCAGCTTCAGTTCTTCGCGGCTGTAGTGGTGCTCGTGGTGCGGGCCGGGCTCGCCCTGGCCGGCAATGCGCAGGATGGTGTTGGCGCTGGCATTGAGCAGGTAGATGGCCGGGTACATTGCCCAGTAGAACAGGTACAGCGGCACGGCCGTCCACAACGACAGCAGTTCTGGCTTGCGAATGGCCCAGGACTTGGGGGCCAACTCGCCAACCACGATGTGCAGGTACGAGATGACGAAGAAGGCGACGAAGAACGAGATCGCCTTGACCAGCTCGGCGCTGTCCACGCCAAAGTAGGCCAGCAGCGGCTCCAGCAGGTGGGCGAAGGCGGGCTCACCCACCCAGCCAAGGCCCAGCGAGGCGAGGGTGATGCCCAACTGGCAGGCCGACAGGTAGGCGTCGAGCTGGTTGTGTACCTTGCGCAGGATGTTGCCGCGCCAGCCGTGCTGCTCGGCGATGGCCTCTACGCGGGTGGCGCGCAGCTTGACCATGGCGAACTCGGCGGCAACGAAGAAGCCGTTGAGCAGCACCAGCAGGAAGGCAAAGATGATCATGCCGAAGTCGGCGAATAACGAGGTGAGACTGATACCAGGGGAAGGGTCCATGATGGAGTTTTTACGGGGTCCGTCTTTGAGATAGAGAAAAAAAGTGCCAGCTTTTGCTGGCACAGGGGATCCAATGTAGCGGCTGGGGCCGCAAAAGCAAAGGGCGATGGATTCTTTGGGGGCGCTTTGCGCCCCATCGCGACACAAGGCCGCTCCTACAGGAGACCGCGATCCCGTGTAGGAGCGGCCTTGTGTCGCGATGGGCTGCAAAGCAGCCCCCGAGGCCCTCAAGCCTTGCCGTTGGCCAATTGTGCCGGCGCAAAGTGACAGGTAAAGGTGCTGCCATGCCCCGGCACGCTGCTGATTTCCAACTTGCCGCGGTGGCGCATCAGCACATGCTTGACGATTGCCAGCCCCAGCCCGGTACCGCCGGTGTTCGACGCACGGCTGGAATCTACACGGTAGAAACGCTCGGTCAGGCGTGGCAGGTGCTTGGCATCGATGCCCACCCCCGAATCCTGCACCGACAGATGCGCACCCTGGGCATCGGCCCACCAGCGGATGCGGATGTTGCCTTCGTCCTGAGTGTATTTGACCGCGTTGAATACCAGGTTGGAAAAGGCGCTGCGCAGCTCCGACTCGCTGCCCTTGAGCTTCAAACCAGGCGCAGCTTCCAGGCTGATGCGCTGGTTGCGCGGCCCGGACAGGGCCTGGGCGTCGCCCTTGATGGCAGTGAGCAGGGCATCGACCGCCACCGGCTGGTTGTCCGAGGGGTAATCGGTGGCTTCCAGCTTGGCCAGCAGCAACAGGTCGTTGAGCAGGGTCTGCATGCGCGAACCTTGCTGGCTCATCTGCTGCAGTGCGCGGCTCCAGCGTGGGTTCACGTCTTCGACGTTGTCCAGCAGGGTTTCCAGGTAGCCGGTGATCACCGTCAGCGGCGTGCGCAGCTCGTGCGACACGTTGGCGACGAAGTCCTTGCGCATCTGTTCCAGCTGGTGAATGCGGGTGACATCGCGCACCAGCATCAGGTGTTCGTTGTTGCCGTAACGGGTGATGTGCAACTGCACACGCATGCGGTCATTGATTGGCGAAGGGATTTCCAGCGGCTCGAGGTAGTTTTCTGCCTCGAAGTATTCCTTGAAGCGCGGGTGGCGTACCAGGTTGGTCACTTGCTGGCCGCCGTCCTGCGGGGTCTTGAAGCCCAGCAGGGTCTCGGCAGCGCGGTTCCACCATTCCAGGTTACCGTCGCTGTCGAGCATGATCACTGCGTCACGTAGCGCGGCGGTGGACTCCTGCACCCGGTCGATCACGGCCTGCAGGCGGCCCCGAACACGTTGGTCGCGGCGTTGCAGGTGGTAGATGCTGTCGAACACCTCGCCCCACAGGCCGTAACCATCGGGCGGTGCTTCGTCGGGCTGGTGATTGCGCAGCCAGTCATGCAGGCGCAGCAGTTGCTTGAGGGTCCAGCCCAGGTAGAGCGCCAGGCCAATGGCCAGGCTCCAGCCATAGTAGCCGCTGACCAGCCCGCCGATCAGGCAGACGGTAATCAGCAACAGCAGATGGCGAATCAGGGTTGCATGCCAGTTCTGGTTCAATTGACGGTCCTTGTACAACGACGTGCAGCTTGGCGCTTTTGAACTCGATCAGCTCTTGGTCGAGAAGCGGTAGCCAGTGCCCCGGACGGTTTGTACCAGATTTTCGTAGGCTTCACCCAGCGCCTTGCGCAGGCGACGGATGTGCACGTCAACGGTGCGCTCCTCGACGTATACGTTGCCGCCCCACACCTGGTCCAGCAGTTGGCCACGGGTGTAGGCGCGCTCCTGGTGGGTCATGAAGAATTGCAGCAGGCGGTATTCGGTCGGGCCCATCTCGGCCGGCTTGCCGTCGATGGTCACGCGGTGGCTGATCGGGTCGAGCAGCAGGCCGCCGACTTCGATCGGTGCTTCGCTGTCGCTCGGGCCGGTACGGCGCAGCACGGCTTTCAGTCGTGCAACCAGCTCACGCGGCGAGAACGGCTTGGTGATGTAGTCGTCGGCACCCACTTCCAGGCCCTGGATCTTGTTGTCCTCTTCGCCCTTGGCGGTGAGCATGATGATCGGGATGTCGCCCGTCAGCTCATCGCGCTTCAGGCGGCGGGCCAGCTCGATGCCGGAGGTGCCCGGCAGCATCCAGTCGAGCAGGATCAGGTCCGGCTTGCGGTCGACGATGATCGCGTGGGCCTGTTGGGAGTTTTCCGCTTCCAGGCAGTCATAGCCGGCCATTTCCAGGGCAACGGCGATCATCTCGCGAATGGGCGCTTCGTCGTCGACGATCAGAATGTTCCTGCCAACCATGCTCAAAACCTCTCCTGGATTCGGTGTCTTGGCCCGCATTAGATAACGGAATTATTGCAGCTGTGTGACAGGGTGTTGGCCGTTCTGGCGACATTCCATGACTGAACTAGGCTTGAAAGGGCCGCAATCGCGGCAACCCGAACTCAATTCCCCCGAAACAATGGTGAATCCAATGACACGACAAACGCTGAGCTGGATGGCCCTTTTCGCTGCGCTGGCGCTTCCGGGGGTGGCGTCCGCCCACCATGCCATGGAGAAGGACGGCATGTGGGTCGATCATGCCGGCATGACCCTTTACACCTTCGACAAGGATGCGGGTGGAAAGTCGATGTGCAATGGCGATTGCGCCACCAACTGGCCGCCGCTGAAAGTGATGGATGGCGAAAAAGCCGAGGGCAAGTGGACGCAGATAAAGCGTGATGACGGCTCGATGCAATGGGCCTATGACGGCAAGCCGCTGTATACCTTCGTCAAGGACAAGAAGGCTGGGGACATGACGGGTGATGGCGTCAAAGACGTGTGGCACGTCGCCAAGCCTTGAAACTGCCGGGGCCGCACAGCGGCCCCAACCTATTCAGCGAAACGCGTAATCCAGCACTACCCCAATGAACACCAGCAACCCCGCCCAGTGATTGTGCAGAAACGCCTTGAAGCACGACTCCCGGTCCAGCTTGCGTGTCGACCAGTATTCCCAGGCAAAGCACGCCGCAGCGCCCAGCAGCCCCAGGTGGAACCAGCCCCCCAGGTCAAAGCGGCTACCCGCCAACAACAAGCACCCCAGCGACAGCAACTGCAAGGTCAGGATGATGTTGCGGTCCGCGTCACCGAACAGAATCGCCGTGGACTTCACGCCAATCTTCAGGTCGTCATCGCGGTCGACCATGGCGTAGTAGGTGTCGTAACCCACCGTCCATAACAGGTTGGCGATGTACAGCAGCCAGGCGCTGGCCGGCAATTCGCCACCTGCGGCGGTGAAAGCCATGGGAATACCCCAGGAGTACGCCGCCCCCAGCACCACCTGTGGGTAGTAGGTGTAGCGCTTCATGAACGGGTAGCAGAACGCCAACGCCACCGCGCCGAACGACAGCCAGACCGTGCGGCTGTTGGTGCACAGCACCAGCAGGAAACTCACCCCGACCAGCATCGCAAACAGTGCCAGCGCCTCGCGTGGCCGCACGCGGCCACTGGCCAGGGGGCGGTCGGCGGTGCGCTTGACGTGGCCATCCACCTTGCGGTCAGCGAAGTCGTTGATGCAGCAGCCGGCCGCGCGCATCAGCACCACGCCAAGGCCGAAGATCAGCACATTGGCCAGGGTCGGTGAACCGTTGCCGGCAATCCACACTGCCGACAGCGTCGGCCACAGCAGCAGGTAGATGCCGATCGGGCGGTCCATGCGGCTGAGCTGGACAAAGTCCCAGGCCCGCGGGTGCAGGCGGTTGAGCGACTTGAGCAGTTGCAGGTACATCAGCGGTTTTCCTCCTTGGCCGCTTGCCACAATGCCGGCAGGAACACTTCTGCCACCAGCAGGTCCAGGCCGTCACGCTCGAAGCGCGAGCGGCGGCCCCAAAGCGCCGCATGGGCGGCTTCGGGCGGCAGCCAGGCCTGTGGATAACTGCACACTTCGAGCGGGTGGCGGATGAATGCCTGGTCGCAGAACAGCAACTCGCCCAGCGAGCGGCTGCCCAGGGTTTCCAGGTCCAGGCCACCACGCTCCAGGGCGCTGCGACTGGCCACGCTGCGGGCGAACACCCAAGGTTGGCCATGGCCGCGCAAGTACACCTCGCGCACCCAGCCTTCGGCGCCGGCGGCGATACCCAGCGCCTGGCATTCGTCATCGCGCAGCGGCTGCCAGCCCTCGAACAGCGGGGTGACGGAGAAGTGATCGAAGGACAGGCGGGTCAGGCGGCGAGTCAGCGAGCCCTCGTCGAACAGCCAGTCAAGAGTAGGCTGGTCGATGTCGGTCGCCAGCTGTGAATACGGCAGCCACGCGACAGCGGCTGCTAGCGGGGATTCGTACGACACGTCGGTCTGCTTGTTACAACCAGAGAGGCGGCGAGCTTAGCATGATTGCCCCGAGTGCTTGCATACTGCGGGCAGGGCCGATAAAAAGCCCCCCATGAATTGCGCGTCGGCACCTGCGAGAGGGCCCTCAGCAGCAACACGAAACCAAGCCTGAACCGAGGAAATCCACCCCCATGAAAAAGTGGCAATGTATTGTCTGTGGCCTGATCTACGACGAAGCCGAAGGCTGGCCCGACGACGGTATCGCCCCTGGCACCCGTTGGGAAGATGTGCCTGAAGACTGGCTGTGCCCCGACTGCGGCGTCGGCAAAAGCGATTTTGAAATGATCTCCATCGGCTAATCGAGGAAAGCACGACATGACGTCCCCTGTGGTAATCATTGGTACCGGCCTTGCGGGCTACAACCTGGCCCGTGAATTTCGCAAGCTCGATGCGCAGACGCCGCTGCTGCTGATCACCGCCGACGACGGTCGTTCGTACTCCAAGCCCATGCTGTCCATGGGCTTTGCCAAGCAGAAGGACGCCGACGGCCTGTGCATGGCCGAGCCGGGCGTCATGGCCGCACAGCTGAACGCTGAAATCCGCACCCACACCCGCATCAGCGGCATCGACCCGGGCCACAAGCGGCTGTGGATCGGCGAAGAGGCCGTGGAATACCGCGACCTGGTGCTGGCCTGGGGCGCACAGACCGTGCAGGTGCCGATCGAGGGTGATGGCAGCCACCTGGTGTTCCCGATCAACGACCTGGAAGACTACGCGCGCTTCCGTGCCGCCGCCGTCGGCAAGCAGCGTGTGCTGATTCTCGGTGCCGGCCTGATCGGCTGCGAATTCGCCAACGACATGAGCCTGGGCGGCTTCAAGGTCGATGTAGTGGCGCCATGCGAACAAGTCATGCCGACGCTGCTGCACCCGGCTGCCGCAGCGGCGGTGCAGGCTGGGCTGCAGGGCCTGGGCGTAAGCTTCCACCTGGGGCCGGTGCTGACCCGCCTGCAACAGGTAGCTCAAGGCCTGGAGGCGCACCTGTCGGATGGCAGCGTGATCGCGTGCGACCTGGTGGTATCGGCCATCGGCCTGCGCCCGCGTACCGACCTGGCCGCCGCAGCCGGCTTGCGGACCAATCGTGGTGTCAGCGTAGACCGCGAGTTGCGCACGTCCCACGCCAACATCTTTGCCCTGGGTGACTGTGCCGAAGTGGATGGCATCAACCTGCTCTATGTGATGCCGCTGATGAGTTGTGCGCGGGCACTGGCCCAAACCCTGGCAGGCAAGCCGACCGCGGTTGCCTACGGGCCGATGCCGATTACCGTGAAAACCCCGGCCTGCCCGCTGGTGGTTTCGCCACCGCCTCTGGGCAACGAAGGGACTTGGCAGGTGGAGGGGCAGGGCAGTGACCTCAAGGTGCTCTGCCATGGCGCTGACGGCAAATTGTTGGGCTATGCCCTGACCGGGGCAGCCGTGATGGACAAGCTGTCACTGAATCGCCAGTTGCCACCGGTAATGGCGTAAATAGAGGGCGTTCTGTCGGATTTATCCTGTTGTTGCCCGCACAATGGCCGGCCTGATACTGGCGCGGCCTCTGAGCACGTGCCATTCTCACTCCCGTCTGCCGCAGATTAGAGCCTGCGGTGCCTTGAGCGCTGCTCCTAAAGGCAGCACGGCATAACAACAAGAATTCCGTCAAAGAGGCTTCACTATGCGCAAACCAGAACTCGCCGCCGTCATCGCCGAAAAGGCCGATCTGACCAAGGAAAAGGCCAATCAGGTTTTGAACGCGATTCTCGACAGCATCACCGGTGCCCTGGACAAGGACACCGTGACCCTGGTCGGTTTCGGCACCTTCGAAAAACGCCATCGCGGTGCACGTACCGGCAAGAACCCTCAAACCGGCGAGCCGGTCAAGATCAAGGCCAGCAACACCGTGGCCTTCAAGCCAGGCAAGAACCTCAAGGACAGCGTCAATCCCCCGGCCGCGCCTAGCAAGGCCGCCAAGAAAAAGTAAGCTTGCGCTGACGACGCGTTGATCCCGAACGGGCGCCTTCATGGCGCCCGTTGTGCTTTACACGCAGTAACTGCTGCGAACTTGCATAATCAGGTCGTTAAGAGGATAAACTGCGCAACTTAGTCACTTTTCAATCGAGGCGCGTCGATGAAGTTCCGCTTTCTTCTCTGGGCCATGGGGCTGCTGATGGCCAGGGCCAGCCGTAACAATCCGGCATTCCAGCAGCAGCTCAAGGGCAAGGACCTGGTGTTCCAGATGCAGACGCTGGATGGCAAGGTTGCCAGGCACTTCGTCGTCAACAACGAGCGCATCAGCAGCAAGGGCGGGGCCCATCCGCA